>JALQST010000038.1 GCA_023264315.1 Nodosilinea sp. BSH.14 | reverse complement strand
GGCTCCGGTGGGGCTGGGCGGGCACTGGCCGCCGCACTGCCGCTAGTCCGGTATAGATAGACGAGATTCAGTTCGCTGAGTTGGCCAATCACCTCCAAGACCTGGGCCAGTTCTTCGTACTGCTTATCGGCCAAGGAGGTGACGGCCTGTTGGTAGGCGAGATCCACCTGGGGAGCCTGGAGCAGGGTGCGGGCGGCTTCGCTGTTGACATCGGGCGGTGTGGGCGCTTGTTTCAGCCCCTGCCCCTTCAGCTTGAGAATAATCTGATGCTCGGCAAAGATTTTTTCCTGGCTGAGGGATTCATAGGCGGGGTTCACCCACTTAGACAACAGGTCACTGGCCTGCTGGATATCGTCATCGGAAAGGCCTGAAAGACTATCGGGATGAAGCTTCCGAGCAATGGCTAGGTAGCGTTTACGCACGACCTTGGCATCGGCGGTAATGGGGATCCCTAACACCGCATGGTGATCCTCAAAATCAAGTCTAAAGAGTCCGGTATCGAGTTTCATGGTCGCCTATTTCCTTAGCCTTTACCGCGCAAGGCCCACGCCTTTTCCAGAGTATTCCATTTCTAGGATGGTCACACACCTATCCTCCGCACGAATTCTGCGCCCTGTTTCCTTGGGTGTGAGGGAGAAGCGGCTATCGTCCCTTCACTCTAGTGAGTTCAGGTTGTCTTAGCCACTGTGTTTAACCATTTGTTGGGTATCGCCACGGGCGTGATGGAACCGTGATGGGTGTCACCGCGAACTCATGGGGACGGATAGGGTGCCCAGGTGGCGATGGTTCCTATACCATCGCCACCTGGGGATGGGCTGCTCAGACATTGACCGAACCAGGCTTCAAACCGTTCCCCCAGGGCTGGAAGGGAATAGTCTGTCTCGGCCTGGTGGCGGCAGGCGGATCGGTTGAGGGTCTCTAGGCGCTGCATGGCATCGGTCAGGGCAACGACGTCGTCGGGGGGCACCAGCCAGCCCGTGGTGCCGGACTGCACAATTTCGCTGGGGCCACCCCGATCATAGGCAATCACCGGAACGCCACAGGCCAGGGCTTCGATGGCCACATTGCCAAAGGCTTCTACCCAGCGCGGGGTCATCACCAGGGCGCGGCACTGGCCCACCACGGCCTGAAGTTCCTGGGTGGGGAGAAATCCCAAATAACTGGCCTCGGCCTGGGGAAAGCGCTGGCAAAGGGTCTGCCAGTAGGCTTCGTCCTCCAGTTTGCCCAGAATTTTCAGGGGCACCTGGGCAACTTCTGCCGCCGCCAGGGCGTCTTCCAGGGCTTTTTCGGGGGAAATGCGCCCCAGCCATGCCAGGGCATTCCCCGGTGTGGGGCAAAACTGGTAGGCTTCCAGGTCAATGGCGCTGCTAAGAATGGCGAAGGCCTCCCCACAGCCGAAGGTCTCCGCCTGGGTGCGGGTGTAGGCCCCGAGGCGACCGGGAAACTGCGCCGCCACCCGCTGCACCGCCCCATCCATGGCCTCGCTGAGGGAACCCATGGTGACGAAGTGGGCCACGGGGGTTTGGAAAAAGGGCGTCAGGTAGAAGGGGAGCCAGTCGTAGGCAAAGTTAACGATCAGGTCAAACTCCCCTTGGTGCTGGCGGGCATAGTCCCACATCTGCCCTAGGACGCTCTGTTTGGGCAGGGTAATCGGCGTATTGCGGCCCTGGGTGTGGGCGGTGGGCTGAAGTTCCCCAATCAGACCAACCACAGGAATATCCCCCAGCACTGACCCCGCCGGGGCCAACACCGTCACCCCATGGCCTCGTCTTAGTAATTCCTGGCCCAGATTGAGCAGGGTGAGTTCCACACCTCCCCCCAACCCCGACCCCAGCGGCCCCACGGGGGTAGACACCAACAACAACCGTAGCCCAGCCATACTGTCGTCCTACAGGGATGCACGGGAAATCGGGGCAGGTCACTCCGATCAGGTCACTCCGACTCGGCGGTGCCCGTGGATGGGGTACCCGCCTCCCAGGCCACCAGCCATTGCCGCAGCCGTTGGGTGAGGGGTTCGCGCCGATTGATCAGGTAAATGCTGACTAGGGTAAAGCTGACCCCCAACCATTGTAGGGAAGAAAGGGTTTCCCCTAGGAACAGGTTGCCGAACAGCAGGGCAAAGACCGGAGTCAGAAAGGTGAGGGCACTGAGGCTGGTGAGGTTGCCCTGGGAGGCAAGAAAGAAGAAAATCCCGTAGGCGAGGGCACTGCCGAGGATGGTGGAATAGGCAATAGCGGCCCAGTCCATTCCGGTGAGCCCCTGCCAAGACTGGGTTTCGGTGAAGGCGGAGAGGCCAAACAGGGGAATGCCGCCCAAAATCATGTGCCAGCCCGTGGCCACCACCGGATCAGCATGGCGGCAGACATAACGGATCAAAATCGTCCCCGTGGCCATGGACAGCGCCGCCAGCAGCATCAGCCATTCGCCCCCTTGCAGGAGGATCTCTAGGGCCGTGCCCTCTGTCAGCCAGTCGGTATTGCCGTGGACGAGGGCAAAAATCCATTCGTCGGGCAGACCCAGCAGGCTAATTCCGGCAATGCCCCACAGCAGGCCAATCCAGCCCAGGGAACCGATGTGTTCGCCAAACAGCCCCCGCGCCATCACCGCCACCGCCAGGGGTTGAGAGTCGATCATCACCGACCCCAGACCCGCCCCGGTGCGCTGCAACCCCGCCGCCAACAAGCCCTGGAACAGGGTGCCATCCACCAGGGCAAACAGGGCAATCCACAGCCAAGCCTTACCGCTTAGCTTTTGGGAACGCCCCAGCCCCAGACTGACCAGCAGCACCAACAGCCCCGCTGGTACCAGCCGCATCCCCGCCATAAAAAAGGGCGTGGTGTGGGGCATCGCTCCCTTCATCGCCACCATGGCCGTGCCCCAGAGGAAGAACGGGGCAATCAGCAGAATCGGGTTGCGGGCGGGCGGCTGAAGGGACTGAGAGGCATCCATGGGCAGGCGGTGTTAGAGGATCGAGAGGTTTAGAGAACCAAAATTAGGGGGGCAGGATCGCAAAACTAGGATCGTTACTGGGCAAGGTTAAGAAGCATGGAGACTTGTATCGGAATCCTTGAAGGAAAGCTTAACGCAGTTCCGCCCTAGCCGCCGAAACCCTCTTCTAGCCTTTCAGAGAGCGTTCCAGAGAATTGTTAAGATAGCTACAATACATTGCAGGACAGCAACTAACCTCCGTTCGGGTTAAGCTCAGTAGCCCGATGCTTGGGTAAACCTCACCCTAAATCCCTCTCCCATGGGGAGAGGGACTTTGAGCCTTTCTAGTTCCCCTCTCCCACGAGGAGAGGGGCTGGGGGTGAGGGCCAAAGTCGGGGCCGAAAGCGGGTTTCTGTCGGGTTTCTATCCAGTGAAGTCCCCGTTTTATCCCGAACTCAGGTTAACTAGAACCATTGCCTTCCCTTCGTTCCCCCATATACTTCTCAACACCGCTATGATTTGGCCGATTCCCCCCCGCTCCCGGAAGTCCATTGCCCGCCTAGAAGTCAGTGGCGCGATTGGTGGGGCCACCCGAAAGCGCGTCCTAGAGGCCCTCAAAACCGTTGAGGAGCGCAAATTTCCGGCCCTGCTGCTGCGGATCGACAGTCCGGGCGGCACCGTGGGCGATTCCCAGGAAATCTACACCGCTCTGCGCCGCTTGCAGGAGAAGGTCAAAATCGTCGCCAGCTTTGGCAATATTTCGGCCTCCGGGGGCGTCTACATCGGCATGGGGGCGAACCACATCATGGCCAATCCAGGCACCATCACGGGCAGCATCGGCGTCATCCTGCGGGGCAACAACCTAGAGCGTCTGCTGGAGCGGGTGGGGGTGTCCTTTAAGGTGATCAAATCCGGCCCCTACAAAGACATTCTGGCCTTTGACCGGGAACTGACCGACGCAGAAAAGGGCATCCTGCAAGAACTGATCGACGTTAGCTATGGCCAGTTCGTCAAAACCGTGGCCGAGGCCCGCCGCCTGACGGAAGAGACCGTCCGCAGCTTTGCCGATGGCCGCATTTTCACCGGGGAACAAGCCCTCGCCCTGGGCGTAATCGACCGCCTAGGCGGCGAAGAGGACGCCCGCCGCTGGACGGCAGAACTGGCCGGACTCGACCCCGACAAGACCGAGTGCATCACCCTCGGCGAGAAAAAAGGCGGTCTGCGACGGCTGCTTCCCGGCAGCAGCGAAGGCCGCATTCAGCGACTCCATCCCGCCCTAGCCGCCGCCGGACTTTCCCCCGAAACTGTCAGCGCCACCCTCGACTGGATCACCTTCGAGCAATCCACCAGCGGCCTGCCCCTGTGGCTCTATCGGCCCTGATAGGATGGGGAACAGCAAGATTCGCTAATATGGGCGCTGGGCCTGCACCGACTTCATTCGTCGCCATGCGTTGCGGTAGGTGGGGCTCAGCCGAATCAGCGGCGTAAAATCACCAAATTTTGACCTTAATATTGACATCCTGGAGGATAGGGCGTGGACTGGCGAACCTGGGCAATTCGAGGGGCTGTGACCGTGACCGAAAACACCGAAGCGGCCATGACCGAGGCGGTCACGGAGATGTTAGACGCCCTAGAAACGCGCAACCAGCTCGACCCCTCCTGCATCATTAGCGCTACCTTCTCCGTCACGCGAGATTTAGACGCCATCTTTCCCGCCGCCGTGGCCCGTCGCCGCCCCGGTTGGGACAATGTGGCCCTGCTGGATGTCCAACACATGCACGTGGAAGGAAGCCTGCCCTGCTGCATTCGGGTGCTGCTCCATGTGCAGTTGCCCATCGTCCATGCCACCATCTCCCATGCCTACCTGCGCGGTGCCCAAAGCCTCCGCCCCGACCTCAGCCTCACCTCCACTTCGGTCTAGAAAAGCCCACAGAATTAAGGCTTCGTTATCCAACTCCCGGAGCATGAAAAGCAGATCCTTGACCGGTATTGCCAAGAAGAGGGGCGAACTCAGACCGATGTTCTGAGAGAGTTTATTCGGTTGCTAGAAAGCCGCCCTAAAAGGGCGGGGCTTGTATCCCATTAGTTTTTGGTCATGCATGATCGACCCGTTGAACCAAAAACAACAGGTTTGTTTCAAAATATAAACAACCGGGCTAGCTAGGGCACTGAGGTTTTTGAGTGCACCAGCCCGATCTGTTTATCTTCACCGCGAGTCGCACCGGGTTATGACGCAAGCCTTTTCTGCACCGATCACCATTTCTTCGTTGTCTGCCTCTGCCAATGGGGATAAGGCCAGTAATGGCCATGCCATACCTGATCAAACGCCATCCCTTAGCCCCTTTGTGGCGCGGCACCTGGGGCCAACGGCGGCAGAACAGGCGGCGATGCTGGCGGAGTTGGGCTATGGCTCCCTGGAAGACCTGATCGCGGCGACGGTTCCGGCGGCAATTCGACTGCGGCAGGATCTTGATTTGCCCAAGGGCTTGGACGAAGCAGCGGCCCTGGCAAAGCTAAAGACTCTGGCCAGCCAAAACCAGGTGTGGCGGTCGTACCTGGGCCTGGGCTATGCCAACACCCTTACTCCTGGGGTGATTCAGCGCAACGTGCTAGAAAATCCCGGTTGGTACACCCAATACACCCCCTACCAGCCGGAGATTTCCCAGGGTCGCTTGGAAGCACTGCTGAATTACCAAACCCTGATCACCGACTTGACCGGGATGGAAATCGCCAATGCCTCTTTGCTCGATGAGGGCACGGCGGCGGCGGAAGCGATGACCCTGGCCTTCAACGCCCGCAAGAAAAAGGACGCGACGACCTTCTGGGTGTCGGAAGCCTGCCACCCCCAAACCATCGATGTGGTGAGAACCCGTGCGATTCCCTTGGGCATCGACGTGGTGGTGGGCGATCACCGCAGTTTTGATTTTGCCACTCCCGTCTTTGGGGTGCTGCTGCAATACCCCGCCACCGATGGGGCTATTTACGACTACGAAGCCTTCATCGCCCAGGCCCACGGGGTGAATGCCCTGGCCACCGTCGCCGCCGACCTGCTGAGCCTCACCCTGCTGCGGCCCCCTGGGGAATTTGGCGCGGATATTGTGGTGGGCAACAGCCAGCGCTTTGGGGTGCCCCTGGGCTATGGTGGCCCCCATGCGGCCTTCTTTGCCACCCGCACCGCCTTTGCCCGCAAGCTGCCCGGTCGCTTAGTGGGCGTTTCTAAGGATAGCTACGGTGCCCCCGCCTTGCGCCTTGCGCTGCAAACCCGCGAACAACACATCCGCCGGGATGCCGCCACCAGCAACATCTGCACCGCCCAAGTGCTGTTGGCGATCATGGCCAGTATGTACGCGGTCTACCACGGCCCAGAGGGGCTAAAGGCCATCGCCAGCCGCATCCACCAGCAGACCCAAGCCCTGGCTCAGGCGCTAACCCAAGCCGCATTCTCCCTCGGTAGTCAACCCTACTTCGACACCCTGTGTGTTACTGTTAGCGATCACCAAGCCGTCATTCTGCAACGCGCCGCCGCCCACCGCATTAACCTGCGCGTCGTCGATAGTGAGACCCTGATCGTCGCCCTTGACGAAACCGTTACCGACCAAGATCTCCAAGATTTGATTACGGTGTTCACGGGGAATCCTGCGGCCCTGTCCCTGGGGGGCGAGGTCCCCTCGCCCCTACCCGACTCCCGACTCCCCACTCCCCACTCCCGTACTAGCCCCTGCCTTACCCACCCCACCTTCAACCGCTACCACAGTGAAACGGAGATGCTGCGGTACCTGCACCGTCTCCAGGCCAAGGATTTGTCCCTGGCGACGGCGATGATTCCTTTGGGGTCTTGCACCATGAAGCTGAACGCCACAGCGGAGATGATCCCCGTCACCTGGCCGGAGTTTGGCCAAATTCATCCCTTTGCCCCGGTGGATCAGGCCCAGGGCTATCGGCAGTTGTTCACGGATTTGGAAACCTGGCTGTCGGAAATTACCGGATTTGATGGCGTTTCCCTACAACCCAACGCCGGAGCCCAGGGGGAATACACCGGGCTGTTGGTGATTCGCGAATATCATCAGCAGCGGGGCGACACCCACCGGAATGTGTGTCTGATTCCCCAGTCGGCCCACGGCACCAACCCGGCCAGTGCGGTGATGGCGGGGATGAAGGTCGTCCCCGTGGCCTGCGACGAGGAGGGCAACATTGACGTAGCCGACCTGGAGGCCAAGGCCGCGAAGCACAGCGACAATCTGGCGGCGCTGATGGTGACGTACCCCTCTACCCACGGCGTGTTTGAGGCGGAAATTGCCCGCATCTGCAAGATTATCCACAGCCATGGTGGTCAGGTGTATATGGATGGGGCCAATATGAACGCCCAGGTGGGTCTCTGCCGTCCGGCGGACTTTGGCGCGGATGTTTGCCACCTCAACCTGCACAAAACCTTCTGTATTCCCCACGGCGGCGGTGGCCCAGGGGTTGGCCCGATTGGGGTGAAGGCTCACCTGGTGCCCTACCTGCCGGGACATAGCCTGGTGCATGGGGTCGGTGGCAATAAAGGGATTGGGGCGGTGACTTCCGCCCCATGGGGCAGCGCCAGCATTCTGCCGATTTCCTGGATGTACATCGCCATGATGGGGCCGCTGGGCCTGAAACGGGCTACCGAGGTCGCGATCCTCAACGCCAACTACATCGCCCAGCGCCTAGAGGGTCACTACGACATTCTCTATACGGGACAAAATGGCCGCGTGGCCCACGAGTGCATTCTGGATGTGCGCCCCTTCAAAAAGTCCGCCGACATTGGCGTGGAAGATGTCGCCAAGCGCCTGATTGACTACGGCTTCCATCCCCCCACCATGTCTTGGCCCGTGGCGGGGACGCTGATGGTGGAACCCACCGAAAGCGAATCCAAAGCCGAACTGGATCGCTTCTGTGACGCCATGATCGCCATCCGGGAGGAAATTCGCGCCATCGAAACTGGGAAGGCTGACGCAGACAATAACCTGCTGAAAAATGCGCCCCACACGACGGCGGATCTGGTGTCGGACTGGGATCGTCCCTACAGCCGTCAGCAGGCGGTATTCCCCACGGAGTGCTGCCGCAGTGCCAAATTCTGGCCCGCCGTGAACCGCATCGACCAAGCCTACGGTGATCGCAACCTGGTGTGCTCCTGCATTGGCATGGAGGTCTACGGCGACAGCTAAACCAACCAAAGTCCCCTTGCGACATGGGGATACGGCCTAGTCGGTGCCTCTACCCCTAGCCATGTCGTAACCTTTCGCAATAATTGACGATCCGTCTTTTGCCTCCGACGGCCCAGCCACCGACAATACTGGGCATCCGATCTTTATCTCCTTGGATGGTTACGCCAACGGCGTTGTCCCGGTTGCTGTATCCAGTCCTCTGTGCCGTTTAACGTTACGCCAAATCTTCCCATGAACCACGGATTTCGGATTTTCCCTTTGCACACGGCCTTTGCTTTCCTGGCAACCAGTACTGTCCTCGGCGGATCTTTGGTACAGTACCCCGCTACGGCATCGCCGGGAGATCATCCCCCTCAGTCCAGCCCATCTCATCACCCTCACCCTCCTTCGCATCCAGATCAAACCTCAGACCCAAGATCAGATTCTCCCTCGAATCATTCCGCAGACCAGGCCGATCCCCCCTCCAACCACCATCACCAAACCCTAGAGATCCCAGCCGATCAACCCATTCCCACCGTGCAGGTTGTGGTGCATCCCGATGCGATGCGGGGTTGGAACCTAGAGATTCAGACCACCCATTTTCGCTTTGCCCCAGAACACATTAACCAAGCTCATCAACCCGGTATTGGCCACGGACATCTTTACATCAACGGCGAAAAACAAGGGCGAGTTTATGGCCCTTGGCTGCACCTCGCTCAACTTCCTCCAGGGGCAAACGAAATCACCGTGAGCCTCAATGCCAATGGCCATGAAGCTCTAACCCACAACGGCCAGCCTATTGCTGCAACCGTCGTGATTGAGGTACCGGAGTAGGTTTGTGAAACCTCAGTTCGGGGTAAACCCCTCTGATGCTCCTGCTGGTAGGCGTGACGCTGATATGACGACCCAACCCTAGCGATGGGCGGCGCTGGGTAAGGCCAATTGGCCGGAGGGCGTTAATCCCGTGATGGTGAGGGTATATTCAATGAAGCTGCCCCCCTCGCCGCTCCAGCCGATGAGTTGGCCATCGGGGCTGAGGGTGGGGTCGTTGCCGTAGGTGGTGACGGCCACATAATATAGGCCGCTGTTGGGCAGGGGCACATCACTCAGGCGAGATTGCAGTCCGTTGACGTTGTCGTTGCTGGCGATCAGGTAGCCCTGACGGTCAAAGAAATACAGTTGGGAATTGTCGTCGCTGTAGCGCAGCCCCGGTAGGATGCGAGTCACCGTGATAGCCACCGTCACCCGATCCCCCTCGCTGCCCACAACGGTAAACACCTCCACCCCAGCGCTCACGGCTCCGGCAGTGACAGCAGCGCCGTGGGACGTCCCTAGCAGCAGCGCCGGGGACAGTTCGGGAAGATCCGTGGGCTGGGGCTCCAACAGTCCGGCCCGGTAGGTGGCGTTAATCTGGCGAGCCAGTGGGTCGGGGGTGAGGTCAGGAATCCCCGCTTGCCGAGCCAAGACCCGATCAAGTTGGAGGGGAATACCGGGGGTGGGAACCGGGTCAAGGTACTGGGCGAGGTGGGCTTTACAGCCAGGAATGTCTTGATCAATACGGTTTTCCTGCTGGTAGCGTTGCAGATCTCGGCGAAAGTTCACCAAGTCTTGCCGCCGCTGGGCCGAAATATCGGGCAGGGCCATCAGGGCACTGGTGCGATCAATGGCGGTGGCCCAATCATTGAGGCAAACCGCTGTTTGAAGCTGCCATTGCAACGTCGTTCGAGGCAGGGCTGCCCTCGCCGGAGACCACCCCAAACCTACCCCGGTTAGCACCAGCGTGAGTAGGCCAAGCCCAATGCTGCGAGTCTGCGTCATTGACTCCCCCTTACGATGCATGACCGCCTAGGCTCAGCGAATCGCCGTGTTCCTGGAGCCTTCACCCTCAGCCCATCTTCTTGTGGGAGAGGGGCTGAGGGTGAAGGCTGGGTCAAGGCTGAGAGACATCTTTTTGTCCAAATGAGGCCCGACGGTGGGATACCTCTAGGGTACCCACTTTGTCGAAATCCCAGTCACCATTCAGTCGCCACCCTCTGATCTGAGTATCGTGAATGTCTCTATCCCAAAGATTGGCTGAAAAATTGCCTGGTTTCGGCTTGTTCGCGTTCGTCTTCATCGGCCATCCAGGTATCGATCAGTTGGCTTAGGGCCGCTTGCCGTTCTGGACTGGGGGCCGAAGCGGCCTGCAATGCCTCATCCCAGGCGCGTTCAGAAGAACTGGGTTCAGCCGCTAGCCCCTGTCGAAATTGGCGAATCGTTTGGAGCAGGCAATTCCAATACTGGGCTGGCGTCTGCTCAATTTCCTGCACCAACTGCACCAACAGGGCGGCAGATGTCGCCGCTGAGGGGTCGTAGGAGGTGAAACTCAGTTCTGCCATAGCCTGGGGTATCTCTAGTGTAGACATTACGCCAGCTACCCCCAGGCGATTCTGATCACAACCTTACCCAGTCACCAGTTCCCGCATGACGTCGGCCACGGGGACGATGTGATCACCTTGACCGACGTGGCTCCCAGAAAATACCAGGCCGTTGTCCACATCGCCTCGACAGGCCCGGTCTAGGGCGCGGAGGATGCAGTAGGTTTCCCGTTTATCGCGGAATTTGCACACCTGGAGGCAGTTGGCAAAGCACTGGTGTTTGGCCTCCGGCAGTTCTCCAGCGATGACCCGTTCCGCAAAGGCGTTGCGTAGGGCACGACCGGGCAACCCTACCGGGCTGGGCACCAGCACCACGTCCTCCGGGCTGGCCTGGAGGTGGAATTCCTTATAGCGGGGGTCGGCGTCGCATTCCTCGGTGGCGATGAACCGGGTGCCCACCTGCACGCCGCTCGCGCCGAGGGCGAGGGCATCGACGAGGGTGTCGTGATCGTAAATGCCGCCCGCCGCAATCACGGGGATGGGTTGGTCGTAGGTGTCGGCCAGGTACTTCACGAGGGCCGGAATCACCGCCGCTGGGCCAATGGCGGGATCATCGAGTTCTTCGGGCTTGGCCCCTAGGTGGCCCCCGGCGGCCTGGGGATTTTCCACCACAAAGGCATCGGGCAGGCGGTTAAAGGTGCGCTGCCACTTTTTGCAGACCACCTGGGCTGCCCGCACGCTGGAGATAATTGGCACCAGGGCCACCTCTGGCCGATGGGCCGTGAGACCGGGCAATCCCAAGGGCAAGCCCGCCCCCGACACAATCAGTTTGGCCCCGTGATCAACGGCGGTGGATGCCAGGGTTTCGTAGTCTCGTGCTGCCACCATAATGTTGACCCCAATCACTCCCTGGGGGCTGAGGGTACGGGCCTTTTTGATCTCATCAATCAGGGCGAGACGGTTAGCCTCAAAGAATTGTTCCTGGCGCTTTTTGGGACTTTTTTCGTCGATATCAAAGTAGGGAGAATTCATCCCCAAGCCCACCGCCGAAATGATGCCGACGCCGCCCGCATTGGCCACCGCCGCCGCTAGGTTGGCCCCAGAAATGCGGATGCCCATGCCCCCTTGCATAACGGGGTAGGTAACCGTGTGGACACCGAGAGTGAGCGGGGGTAGAGCAGTCATACGCAATGGCAACCTCAAAGACCGATAATGCTGGGACAGACTAGAAAAAAGGGCACAAATCAATGTGCCCTGCGTAACCACGGAATGGGACTGACCGGAGGAGGGTATGTGCATCCCCGGCGTCAATCAACTTTAGATAACTATTAAGCGATAAATCGATAAAAAGCAAGCCCCCCGATCCAAAATAGGTCGAAAAATCGGTGCGGAGGCCGGGACACCGACCGATGGCGCGTCCTGCCAACGCTGGGGAGACCGCCCATTCTCAGTCCTTGGGACGATGGCTTGCCCATCCTGAACGCTTTACAATGAAAGCACCCGGATGCACTCATAGGGTCAACGCCCCGCCATCGCCCCATTCCCCAACGCCCAGGCGTTTGAAGACGATGATCGCCCCATCCTCCCCCGCGCTTCATGCCCTCGATATTCTGACCCAGGTGGCTGATGGCCATCGCCCGCCGCCGCCCGCTGCCCCGGTGGTTCAGGCGTTGCTGGATGCAGAACGAGCCGCCAAGCACCCCCGTCCCGCCCTGGCGCTCGAATCGCTCCTAGGCCAGTGGCGTCTGCGCTTTACCGCCCCCAATAAGCCCGCCTACAAGGCTGGAGAGCCGGTCGGCAAGGGCTTCTACTGGCCGGGGATCTTTCCTGGCACCATCACCTTTCGCCCAGCCGACCCCAGCCCCCCACGGCCCCCAAACCCAGGCGCATCTACGCCAGCCCATCCCTCCCCCCAGGCGGCCTCAGAACCCCTCTCCGCCTCGGCGCTCACCATCGAAAATCAGATTCAGTTTGGCCCCCTAGCGCTGCGGTTCAGTGGCCCCGCCAAGTTCCTGGCCAAACAAAATCTACTGGCATTCGACTTTACCCAGGTGCAACTGTTCCTAGGCGGATGGTGCCCGGTCAAATGGCCCATCAAAGGCCGAGTTGGCACTGAGGATTTTGCCCAGACCCCCATCGCCAAACTCCCCTTTTTTGCCTTCTTTGCCGCCACCGATTACTACCTGGCCGCCCGTGGTCGAGGCGGTGGTTTGGCCCTTTGGGCAAAGTGATATTGCTCAGGTACAGCGCCGAACGATGGACAAAGGCGGTGACGAACAGGGTCTAAAAATCGTCGGTGACGCGGCGCTCAAACTCCTGACGCACCCCCTCGGCAATGTCTAAAGCCTGGGGATAAATATTGCTGTGGGTCTCCTTCAACCAGGCCAGCAGACGGGTGAACTGGGCATTGCGCAGATCCAGATCCGCCTGAAAAATCGTGGCCGTCGCCATGTGTTTGGCATACTGAATCGGATGCCCCTGGCGCACAAACTCACTGGTGAGGGCCAGTAGGGCATCCTTGCGAATGTCGTCCTGCTCAGAACGGGTGGAAAAAGTCATGGCGATGATGCCTCGCAATGCATTGTTAGGCGCTGGGCTTGCGATCTAGCGCCCCAGCACTTCCTACAAAGTGCCCCGTCCCCCCAACGAATGCCCTGCCCTTACAACAATCGTTACAAAACCTTCCGATTCCCGAGATGGGTGCACTGCTTCGCGAATGCACCCTACACGTTTCCCAATTCGCGAAGGCATCCTCCGAATTGGCTGGACTATCGGTCGGGTGAGCCATGCCCACCCGACCGATAGTCCTAGAACAGATCCATGTCGGTGACGGCTCCTCGGCTGCTGGAGGACACCACCTTGGCGTATTTGGCCAACACACCGCGAGTGTACCGGGGGGTGGGGGGCACCCAGGCAGCGCGGCGTTGGGCCAGTTCTTCCTCGGAGACGTTGAGTTGCAGCAGGTTGTGGTCGGCGTCGATGGTGATGGAGTCGCCCTCCTGCACCAGACCGATGGTGCCGCCCACGGCGGCTTCGGGGGCAATGTGGCCGATCACCAGACCGAAGGAGCCGCCCGAGAAGCGGCCATCGGTGATCAGGGCCACGGAATCGAGCAGGCCCTGGCCCACGATCGCGGCGGTGGGGCTGAGCATCTCGCGCATGCCCGGGCCACCCACGGGACCTTCGTTGCGCACCACCACCACATCGCCGGGGTTGATCTGCTTGTCGAGGATGGCGGCCAGGCAGGTTTCTTCGCTCTCGAACACGCGGGCGGAGCCGGTGATCACCGGATTTTTCACG
>JALQST010000389.1 GCA_023264315.1 Nodosilinea sp. BSH.14 | reverse complement strand
AAAAAAATCAATGCCGCCATAGCGAAAGGTGTAGTAGCGGTTGGGCAGACGGGTAAACACCCCCGGTCGATAGCGCAACCCCTGGGTGTCGCCCTGCCAGGGGCCGTAATGTGCCCGCAGATGGGTTTCGAGCTGGTGTGGCGACACGCCCTGCAAATAGTCCAAAAACGCCCGGGCGTAGGCATCCCCCACTCCCGACCCATGCCAGCCCACATTGGGGTTGAGGTCGATGCCCAGCAGTTTCCGTAGGGGTCTGCTGATCTGCACCAGCAGGCTATAGAGCCGGGGCAGGTTGTAGTAGTCGTGGTTTCCGGGCACCGTCAAAAACGGAAACCGAAACAGCATTTGGTCGTAGGCAATCTTGTCGGGCTGATCGCCCCCCACCAGCCACTCCCGGTAGGGCTTAATGAAATTGTCGGGATACTGCTCACGGGAGCCCACCTGATACACCACATCCCCGGTGTGCAGCAAAAACCGACAGTCCTCTAAATGGGGCACCATCTGCTCCGCCAAGCGCCGCTGGGGATGGTGGTCGGGGTGGGGGCCAGAACCGCTGTCGCCAATCACCAAAAACGAAAATTCCTCGGCCTCAGCGTGGCCGTCTTCCACCATCAGCCGAGTTTGATCAATGTGTCGGGCCACTAGGGTGGGATGCTGCCAGCACACCCGCGCCTTCATCTTGGCAACCTTGGCAGGAATCGGCGGATCGAGGATAGAAGACATGGACGGCGGAGGGCTTCAGGCGAACAGTACTAGGCTAGCAGTCCTCTGGCGGTAAGCCCACAAACACCTGTTTCAGCACGGCCCAGCGGGAGCAATCCCAGTAATCCACATGGGCGCAAATCTTGCCCTCCTCGTTGAGGGTGAGTTCGCTGCGGCCAGGGATGCCCATGGCGGGTTGCCAGGGCAGGGGGGCCACCCAGTTCAGCGTCCAGCGGGTGTGGATTTGGCTGGGGCTGACGTATTCAATGGCGTGGAGGTGCAAGTCAATGGCCTGAAACCAGCGGGTGATGAAGCCAATCATCCGCCGATAGCGCTGGATCCCCCGAAACTCGTTGAGCGGATCCTTGAAGTACACGTCCTCCACATAGAGGTGATAGCTCTGCTGGCGGGGGAAACGTTGATAATCCTGACGCAGTTGTTCCAAAAGATCCATGGCAGTCTGCTCCTTCCCTAGGCCCAGGGTTTAAAGACCATTTTGGCCTTAAGGATGGGTTCCCCCTCTCGCAGCTCGGCTTGGCCAATGCCGAGGAAGTCGCTGCCCTCGGCGGACAGAATCCGGTAGGGCTGATGTGGATCTAGGGAGATGGGCGGCGCGAACTTTTGGCCCTGCTGCCAGCGACGGGCGAGGTCGGCCTCTAGGGCGAGGGGCGGCAGGTAGGCCAGGGCCGCTTCTGGGGCTTGGAGATGGAAGGTCTGGGCTTCGATCTGCTGCTTGACCTGATCGAGGGTGAGGCTGGTCTCAAGGGTGAAGCCATTGCTGCGGGTGCGGGTGAGGTGGGCGAGGGTGGCCCCAGTCCCCACCTGTTGACCCAAATCACGGGCCAGGGCGCGGATGTAGGTGCCGGGGCCACAGTCTACATCCAGGGTGAGTTCGGGATAATCTCCCGCCTGCCAGCCCTCCACCGTCAGGCCATGGATGACCACCGTGCGGGGGGGCGGCGTTACCACCTGGCCCCGGCGGGCGAGGTCGTACAACCGCTTGCCCTCCACCTGAATGGCGCTAAAGGCGGGGGGGATTTGCGCCAGGGTGCCCACAAATTCCGGTAGGGCCGCCTGCACGGTGGCCAACGTGAGGTCAGTGGCGAGGCAATGGCTCAGCACCTCGCCCTCTAGGTCGTCAGTCGTGGTGGTGAGGCCAAAGCGAATCACCGCCCGGTAGGCTTTATCCGCCGCCAAGTAGGGCAACAGCCGGGTGGCCCGTCCCACCGCCAAGGGCAACACTCCCTCCGCCAAGGGATCCAACGTGCCCCCGTGGCCCACCTTGCGCGTGCCCAACAGCCGCCGCACCGCTGCCACGCAGTCGTGGGAGGTGACTTGGCTGGGCTTATTTAGGTTGAGGAAACCGTCCATAACCATAGGCGATGTCGTCGTTAACCCCGCTTGCAGGGGTAATCTGAAGACTAATCCCGATGGTATCGCGATTGCGGCCTTTGGCTCAGGATCCGATTCGCCTGGGCCTAAAGATTCCCCGGAGCAATCCAGTGAAGCCCACGCTGTACCGTAGTTGACATCCTCCTCGTCCTAAAAGGACGAGGATTCCCAGTCTGCCCGCTGTTGACGGACTCCCGATGGGTAGACGGATCATCGCCAACGGCCCCGATTGGGGTCTTACACTGGCTCACACGCCCATTCAAGTCGGTGTGCCCCACCGCTAGTTGAAAGATATCATCCTTGTGCCCTCAAGGGCAGGGCTTGAAACCCGCTAGTTTTTGGTCAGCCCGTCCCCAGGCTAATCGGGTGTAGCGCAGCTATTGTTCTGTGGGGAGGCGCGGCCTACCTGCTGATGATGGGGCCACCGGGGCAGATCATCCCCCTGGCCATTCCGGTGGCATGCCTGGGGATGGGGGGCATTGCCTACATCGCCACGGGAGCCGTGGGTGGTGGCCCCCATCCTGGCGGAACGGGGCACCATCGACAAGTTCATTGGCGATGCCGTGATGGCGGAATTTGGCGCACCCACCTCCCAGGGGGCCAAGGAAGATGCCCTCTGCGCCGTCTGCGCCGCCCTGGGGATTCGATCCGCCCTGGCGGCCCTGCGTCAACGACTCCAGGCCGAGGGGTTGCCTCCCCTGTTCAACGGCATTGGCATTAGCTATGGCGATCTGGTGGTGGGCAATGTGG
>JALQST010000388.1 GCA_023264315.1 Nodosilinea sp. BSH.14 | reverse complement strand
AACCTTAAACCTTTCCGGGGCTAAACCCTTTCATAACCTAGCTCCTTTACAGTAACCAGTAGGCATTGCAGATTCAGAAACCCGTACATTCTGCCCCTGTTCAGGAGTCGCGCCATGACTATTCCTCCTTTTTGTCCCACGGTTGATGTTGAAGACGACCGCACGGGGTTGAGCATAGAAACCCTGCGCCGCGCCTTTGCCGATAACCTGTACTACATCCAGGGCAAGTGGCCGGAGGTGGCCAGCATCAACGATTTCTACCTGGCCCTGGCCTACACGGTGCGGGATCGGATGATGCAGCGTTGGCTGAACACCAGCCGCAACTATCTGCGGCCAGAGGTACGGATTGTTACCTACCTGTCGGCGGAATTTTTGATGGGGCCACACCTGGGCAATAACTTGATTAACCTCGGCCTCTACAACGAGGTGAAACAGGCCATCGAAGAACTGGGGCTAGATTTTGATGATCTGCTGGCCCAGGAAGAGGAACCGGGGCTGGGCAATGGCGGCCTAGGACGGCTGGCGGCCTGCTATTTGGATTCCATGGCGTCCTTGGAAATTCCCTCCCTGGGCTACGGGATTCGCTATGAGTTCGGCATTTTTCACCAGGATATTAAAGACGGCTGGCAGGTGGAGCGCACTGACAAATGGCTCCGCAACGGCAATCCCTGGGAGGTGGTGCGGCCTGAATGGTCAGCAGAAGTGAAGTTTGGTGGCCACACCGAACCCTACACTGACGACCAAGGCCGCTACCGGGTGCGCTGGGTGCCAGAGCGGGAGGTGCTGGGCGTTCCCTACGATACGCCAATCCTGGGCTACCAGGTGAACACCGCCAACACCCTGCGCCTGTGGAAGGCCGAAGCCATCGAATCCTTTGATTTTGAAGTGTTCAATCAGGGCAACTACTACGGGGCCGTGGAGAAAAAGGTCTCCTCCGAGAACCTGACTAAGGTGCTCTACCCCAACGACGAAACCCAGGCCGGAAAGCAACTGCGCCTAGAGCAGCAGATTTTCTTTGTCTCCTGTTCCTTGCAGGATATGTTCCGCATCCTCAAGGGTCAGGGCTTGCCCGTAGAGAAATTCCACGAGAAGTTTGCCATTCAGCTCAATGACACCCACCCCGCCATCGCCTCGGCGGAACTGATGCGCCTGCTGCTGGATGAGCACGGCCTAGATTGGACGCTAGCATGGGAAATCACCCAAAAAACCTTCGCCTACACCAACCACACCCTGCTGCCTGAAGCCCTGGAAAAATGGCCGATCAGCCTGTTTGGCAAGCTGCTGCCCCGCCATTTGGAAATCATCTACGAAATCAACCGCCGCTTTTTGGATCTGGTGCGGATGCGCTTCCCCAAGGATGCCGCCCGACTGGCGCGGATGTCGCTGATTGACGAAAGCGGCGAACGCTACGTGCGGATGGCGAATCTGGCCTGTGTGAGTAGCCACACCATTAACGGCGTTGCGGCCCTGCACAGCGAACTGCTGAAGCAAACCGTGCTGCGGGATTTCTACGAGCTGTTCCCCGAAAAATTCTGCAACGTTACCAATGGCGTTACCCCCCGGCGCTGGGTGGTGCTCAGCAACCCCCGTCTCAGCACCCAGATCACCAGCCGCATCGGCGACCGCTGGATCAAGCACCTCGACGAACTGACGCAGATCGAACCCCTGGCCGAGGACAGCGGCTTCCGCCAAGAGTGGCACGACATTAAGCAGGCCGTCAAACGGGATCTAGCCAGCCGCATTCATGACCAGTTTGGCATTTTGATTGATCCCACCTCCCTGTTCGACGTGCAGGTGAAGCGCATCCACGAATACAAGCGCCAGCACCTCAACGTGCTCCACATCGTCACCCTCTACAGTCAGCTCAAGCAAAACCCCAACCTGGAGATTACCCCTCGCACCTTCATCTTTGCGGGTAAGGCGGCTCCCGGCTATTGGATGGCCAAGCTGATGATCAAACTGATCACCGCCGTGGGCGACATGGTGAACAAAGATCCCGACCTGCACAACAAGCTGAAGGTGATCTTTTTGCCCAACTACAACGTCACCAACAGCCAGCGGATTTACCCCGCCTCGGATTTGTCGGAACAAATTTCCACCGCTGGCTACGAAGCCTCCGGCACGGGCAACATGAAATTCGCCATGAACGGTGCCCTCACCATCGGCACCTTGGACGGGGCTAACGTCGAAATCCGCGATGCCGTCGGGGCCGACAACTTCTTCCTGTTTGGCCTCACCGCCGACCAAGTGGTAGACCTCAAGGCCCAGGGCTACAACCCCTACGACTACTACCAGGCCAACCCCCTGCTAAAAGACGCCATCGACCTAATCGCCTCCGGCCACTTCTCCCAGGGCGACGGTGGCCTGTTCAAGCCCCTGCTGGATAAGTTGCTCTACCAAGACCCCTACCTGCTGCTGGCCGACTACCAGTCCTACCTCGACTGTCAGCAAACCGTGGGCGACGCCTACAGTGACATCGAAAACTGGACGCGCATGTCCATCCTCAACGCCATCCGCATGGGCATGTTCTCCTCCGACCGCTCCATCCGCGACTACTGCGACGGCATCTGGAAAGCCACGCCCCAGCCCATCACCCTAGAGGAATACGCCGATGGGGACTTTGGCCTAGGCAAAGAACTGACCTGCCGGATTCGGTAGCGCTAGAGGCTCGGTAGACCAGAAAAACATCCCTGTTGGCCCATGGAGGTGTTCAAAGCCTTCATGGGCCTCGAACCCAGCACCCAAGAGCGGCTGCGCCGTCGAGGACTGGTTGCTGTAGCCTAGCTCACCCACCAGTCCGGTCGTTTGTGCCAAAAAAGCAGAACCCGGCTCTCGTCGGTCTTGGCGGGCTCTGCCTT
>JALQST010000387.1 GCA_023264315.1 Nodosilinea sp. BSH.14 | reverse complement strand
TAAAGGGCCTGCTGTCGCCAGCAGACCCGCTAAGATGCTTTTGAGGCTATCCATCGGTGCTCCGTGTTTTACGTACACTTGCACTCTATACGGTGGGTAGCTTTCCTCCAACCCCTCCCAAAAACTGTCCGGAGTATTGCAATAAAGTCTATTGTTAATTCGCAATATTGCCGCCGTGTTCGATACCTATCTGCGAAACAAGACCATTCGGCAGTTTTCCCAGTCGGTTTAGCCCCCCGTAGGAGTACGGAGGACACATCATCAGTCCTCCATTTCCTCGTTGACGGGGAAGCGGTTGAGCAAATCCTTGGCCTGACGGGCGGCAAGGCGCAGGTGATCCGCCAGGTAGGGCACATGGGGAATTTGGGACAGCACATCCAGGGTGCGGCGCAGGATGCGCACGATGTCGCCCTCATCCAGGCTGGTGTTCGCACAGAGCGTCACCCAATTTTCCCCCATGGCCCACTGTTCCACGATGGGTACCAGGTCATACTCCAGCCAGATCGGGGCATCGATGCGGCGGCGGTGCTGCTGCTGAAAAAGCTGGCGGCGCAGGCTGTGTAGACCACCCAGGGCTTCGTCCACCGTGCCAGAGAGCTTGTAGCGGCACCAGCTATCGGGGCGGGAATTTTCCGTTACCAGGGCAGCGAAGGCGGTGGCAAATTGGGGCGCGTCGAGGTGGTCAAATTCCCCGGAGGCCAGGGCCAGGGCTAGCCACAGTTCGTTGTCGCCCCGGATGGCGGCGGCCATTTCCCCCAGTTCCGTGGGGCGGTTGTCCGTGGCGTCGAGGGCACCAAAGTGCTTCAGGACATCCATGATGTCGAGAAACTCCTGCCAGTAGCGCCCCGTGTATTTCGCGAGTTTGTCGGTGCGGTCGGCCAGTTCGTCGCGCAGGTTTTGCAGGTATTTCTGCCGCTTGAGTAATCCGGTCGGATTTTCCCACTGGCGGGCCGGGTGGTTGTCGAGGGCGATTTCCACCTGCTGCATCCGGTCGAGTTGCTCTTTAACTTCCGGGGCCAGTTCTTCCAACGTGGGCGGCTTCACCATGCGGGAGACCACGGCGGCGGTGTCGGCGTCCCCTCGGCGGTGCTGTCCGGGGGTGGGGGGCAAATCCGTGGGCGGCGCGAGGCGATCCACCGCTTGCAGGCGGGGAATATCGGCATGGAGACCCACCACATCGGCGGCGGTAACCACGTACCAGTGGTTGTCGTGGGTGAGGCAGACCAGGTAGGGGAACTGGCCCGACCCCTGCAACTTCGTCACCAACACAGCGGGAACAGGCTGGGGCACAGGGATATGTTTGCCCTTGAGGGAGAGCAGGGTGCCCGCAATGGCGAAGGGCACCATTTTAGCGACATCTTCGGAGAGGACGGCAGCGGCCTGTTGTTGCAAAATTTTCAGCAATCGTCGCTCTTCTTTAATGCGCTCCTTCAGTTTGGCGTAGTCGGCGAGGATGGCCTCATCCACCGTATCGAGTTGGGCTTGATTGTGGCCGATTTCCTTCTCTAGGCGGGCGATTTCCTCCTGCTGGGGTTGCAGGTGCAGGGTGGCCAGGTATTGCCCAAAGCTGCGCTCGATTAGGTCTTTGGCCTCGTCCAAACTGTGGGTTTGCAGTAGGTTCAGCACCATGCCGTAGCTGGGGGTGAACTGGCTGACCAGGGGATCTGGCCCAGAGGTGGCCAAATGCACCGCCTCCCGCGACCCCTCAAAGGGGCTTTCCACGGTGACGACGTGCCCCTGCAAGTCCATGCCCCGCCGTCCGGCTCGGCCCGCCATCTGCAAAAACTCCGAGGCGGTCAGCAGCCGATGGCCCATGTCCGTGCGTTTAGACAGGCTGGAAATTACCGTAGTCCGGGCGGGCATGTTGATCCCCGCCGCCAGGGTTTCCGTGGCAAACACGACTTTGATCAAGCCTTCCTGGAAGAGTTCCTCCACTAGGCCCTTCCACAGGGGCAAAATTCCGGCGTGGTGGGCGGCAATGCCCCGATAGAGCGGCTCCACCTGTCCGGCCCGTCCGGCGTCGGAGTTGTGGGCGAGGAAAATGTCGATGCGTTCCTCCAGGCGGCGCGATTCCTCCTCATTTACCAATGAGAGGCCGCTGACCTCATCCACCGCCTTGTCGCAGCCTCGGCGGCTGAAGATGAAGTAAATTGCAGGCAGCATATCCCGCTGTTGAAGCTGCCCCACCGCAAAGGCGAGGCCTACCCGATTTTGGTTGCGGCGACCGGGCTGACGCTGGGGCGGGCGCTGCTTTTTGAGCTGGGGGTGCATTTTTTTGTTGCTGCTGTCCAGCAGGGGCACCAGGCGCTTGGTGGTGCAGTAGTGAAACTCCAGTGGCACCGGGCGAAAGTCGGAATAAATTAGCTCCGTGGGGCCGTGCACCTGTTGCAGCCAGTCGGTGAGTTGGCCGCTGTTTTCCACCGTGGCGGAAAGGGCCAAAAGCTGAATGTCTGGCGGACAGTAGATGATCGATTCCTCCCAAACCGTGCCCCGCTGGCGGTCGTTCATGTAGTGGCACTCGTCGAGTACGACGGCCTCCACCTGTTGCAGGGTCGTCCCGGTTTCGCCGATGCGGGTGCCATAGAGCATATTGCGGAAGATTTCCGTGGTCATCACCACAATGGGCGCGTCTCGGTTGATGGACACATCCCCGGTCAACAGGCCCACCTGATCATGGCCAAACTGCTCCCGAAAGTCCCGTAGCTTCTGGTTCGACAGGGCCTTCAGCGGCGTCGTATAAAACACCCGCTTGCCGTGGGCCAGGGCGCGATGGATGGCGTATTCCCCCACCAAGGTTTTGCCCGACCCCGTGGGCGCACAGACCACTACCGACTTCCCGGCGTCCAGCGCCGCCACAGCCTGAAGCTGAAAGGTGTCTA
>JALQST010000386.1 GCA_023264315.1 Nodosilinea sp. BSH.14 | reverse complement strand
ACAGGGCTTCAGATACACACACAAGGGAAGCAGAACGGAAGGCATCCATTCCACAAAGCGGTTGTAGCTGACCAGACCCGGAAACGCCTCTCGCCAATGCACACAGACATGCTTGCCGTAGAACGCCTTCAAGGTTCGATAGTGCTGCTGGTGGAAGCCTACCAAGATCGTCATGATCTCGCTTAAACTCAGCGAACGTTGTCTCTGTCGGCGCTGAATCCCTTCTCCGAGAAGCCTCTGGTGCCATTGTGGCTCGAACTGCTGGCAGAAATCATCGATATGACAAAACAGCTCTTCTAGACTGTCCATAGGGGGGCCTGCTGAATCGTTTGCTTGATATCAGCTTACAAAGCCCCCCTTTCCTTATCCCGAACTGAGGTTCACTACGGTGCTGGACAGCATTGACACCGCTTGGCCACCGGAACCCTAGACCGGAGGATCCTGGGGCAGTGATATTCTGTCTAGGAGAGGGGCTGAGGCTGGGGTGGCTTGGCGATTTCCTGAGACTGGGTGACGACAGACCGACAGCCTTCCATAATGACCTTTCGTGATACCCAAGGTGGTTTATGGTATTGACTCACAAACATAGGGGCCATCAAAAGGGGCTGGCCCTCGTTGGCGTCCTAGCCTGCGCCCTAGCTGGCTGTGAATTTGAATTGGGCTCCACCATTCCCCAGGACTGCGACTCGCTGCGGGAGGACATTGTTGAACTGTCGGAGCGGGATCGGGCGGCGCGAGGATACGCCATCATTAAAATCTATGAACCCACGGAGGTGTCGAGGAACGACACGGAAGTGGTCTGCACCGGGCGAGCCAACTGGTCAGACGGCGACGAAACCGGCCTAACCTACCGCATCTATATCGATGGCGAAGGGGATGCCTTCATTGAGTATGAAGTCACCGAATAGCCGTTCTGGATCCGTGATAACGGTTTGACGGCAACGATGGCGTACCGGATCGAGGTTTCGATCTGCCGCCGGGGCGGTTTGGTTCGCGCCGGTGATAGCTGTGCGCAGATCGGCATCCCGAGGGGCGATAGGCTAAGATAAAGAGTCTTTTGGATTGTCTTGATCCAGCCGTTTACGCCATCACATCGGGTTAGCTATGAGCAAGGGCACGCTGTTCGATAAAGTTTGGGATCTGCACACCGTGGGCACGTTCCCCTCCGGCCAAACTCAGCTTTTCATTGGGCTGCATCTGGTGCACGAAGTCACCAGTCCCCAAGCCTTTGCCATGCTGCGGGAGCGCAATTTGCCCGTGATGTATCCCCAGCGCACGGTGGCCACGGTGGATCACATCGTGCCCACGAAAAACCAGGCCCGCCCCTTTGCCGATCCCCTGGCCGAGTCGATGATGCAGGCGCTAGAGCAGAATTGTCAGGATTTCGGCATTCGCTTCTACAACATTGGTTCTGGCCACCAGGGCATCGTCCATGTGATTGCGCCGGAACAGGGTCTCACCCAGCCGGGGATGACCATTGCCTGTGGCGACAGCCACACCTCCACCCACGGAGCTTTCGGGGCGATTGCCTTTGGCATCGGCACCAGCCAAGTGCGCGATGTGCTGGCCTCCCAAACCCTGGCCCTGGGCAAGCTGAAGGTGCGCCGCATTGAGGTCAACGGCCCCCTGCCCCAGGGCGTCTACGCTAAGGATGTGATTCTCCACATCATCCGCACCCTGGGCGTCAAGGGCGGCGTCGGCTATGCCTACGAATTTGCCGGAACCACCCTAGATTCCATGAGCATGGAAGGGCGGATGACCATCTGCAATATGGCCATCGAAGGCGGTGCCCGGTGCGGCTACGTCAGCCCCGACCAAATCACCTACGATTATTTGCAAGGGCGCGAATTTGCCCCCCAGGGCGAGAATTGGGACAAGGCCGTCACCTGGTGGAACACCCTCCGCAGCGACGCTGATGCGGTCTATGACGATGTGGTGGTGTTCAACGCCGCCGACATCGCCCCCACCGTCACCTGGGGTATCACCCCCGGCCAGGGCATTGGCGTGGACGAAGCCCTACCCACCCTAGACAGCTTTGCCGAGGGAGAACGCGCCCTGGCCGAAGAAGCCTTTGCCTACATGGATTTGCAGCCCGGACAGGCGCTACAAGGGATGCCTATCGATGTGTGCTTCATCGGCAGTTGCACCAATGGCCGCCTTAGCGACCTGCGGGAAGCCGCCAAGGTCGTCCAGGGTCACACCGTGGCCGAGGGCATCAAAGCCTTTGTGGTGCCCGGTTCCGAGCAAGTGAAACAACAGGCCGAAGCCGAGGGGCTGGACAAAATCTTCACCGCTGCGGGGCTGGAATGGCGGGAAGCAGGCTGTTCCATGTGCCTCGCCATGAACCCCGACAAACTTCAGGGGCGGCAGATCAGCGCCTCCTCGTCGAACCGCAACTTTAAGGGACGGCAGGGTTCCGCCTCGGGCCGCACGTTGCTGATGAGTCCGGCCATGGTCGCCGCCGCCGCCATCACGGGCAAGGTTGTGGATGTGCGCGATTACCTAGCGTCCTAGGCCAGGGGGTAAGCTTCGAGCGACCGATCCGCCCTCACCCTAAGTCCCTCGCCCTACGGGAGAGGGACTTTGAAACTCTAGCTCCCCCTCTCCCCATGGGAGAGGGGGCTGGGGGGTGAGGGCTCCGGGGATTCATCGCCCTGCCGTTGGTGCTGGATCACCGCCTGCCGAAAGCCCAGCACCACGAAAATGTTAGATAGGGTCAAAAAAGCTTCTGCGCCGCCATGGAGCCAGTCGATGTTAGCCAGTTCTTCGTGGCGGCTAACCTGAGCATAGAGCCCCGCCGGAATCGTCACCGCCACAAAAATCAGTAGGGCATAGAACCCGAACAGCGCCATTTTCGGCGTTTCCTTGGTGCGGGTGAGAAACCACAG
>JALQST010000385.1 GCA_023264315.1 Nodosilinea sp. BSH.14 | reverse complement strand
GTGGATAGTCGCGATTTCACGGTGCTCACCCGTCAACTGGACGAAACGATTCTGTCCGAGGCGATTGGTACCTGGTTGCGGCGGGCCGGGGAAATTCTCACCCAGTACGGTAGCGGGGTGGATAAATCCATTGGCGATGCGGTGATGGCGGTGTGGGTACATGGCCCCGAGGGGGCCAACGCCGCCGATATGCGACATATTCTCCAAGCGGTGCAGACCCTGGCCACAATGACCCGTCACCTCCATGAGCAGTTTCCCCTGCCCTTTCCCCTGCGCATTGGGGCCGGTCTAAACACGGGCTATGCCATGGTGGGCAACACTGGATCCGCTAACCGCCCCGACTACACCGCCCTCGGTGACACCGTCAACGCCGCCTTGCGCCTAGAAAGCTCCACCAAACAGCTTGGGATTGACCTCGCCATGGGCGAAACCACCTACGCATCCCTCCAAGCCCTGGGGGCCAGCGAAACCTACTTCCATCGCCACACCGTCTTGCTCAAGGGCTACGAGGCACCGATTACCACCCACGGTGGAACCTTCGCTAACCTGGATCAGTTTTTGGGCCAGCAGATCTAACCCCAGGCCCGCAACGGTTAACGGGCCTTCACGCAGTTATCGCAGTGGCCGCAACGGGGGAGACGCTGGGCCTCGGTACGGAAGCCAAAGGCCATCAGCAGAGCTTGCCAGCGGCATTGGCGACCGTGCAAAAACTGGTGCATGGCCTGACTTGGGTTGGTTTGAACGGTGGCTGTGGAGGCGGGGCGGGGCTGCAACTGGTAGCGGAAGGGATCGAGCCACACCAGTTGCCCCTGGCTGTGCAGCCACGAGAGGGCAATGGCCCCGTGGGGAAAGGCGTCGCTGATCTCGCGCACATCCCCCTGTGCCGGAATCTGATGCACCAACCGCTGGGCCGATTGTTGCAGGGTTTGAGTTTGGGCCGCAAAGAACTTAGCCCGCTGGCGATCGCTGCTATCCAGCCAGCCCGTGGGTTCACTCACCAAACTCAGGGCCATGGCGGCGTCCCCATCCCGTCCAGCGCGGCCCACCTCCTGTACATATTCCGTAATCGTGCAGGGCGTTTGGTAGTGCAGCACCCAGCGGGTATTGGGCTTGTTTACCCCCATGCCAAAGGCGGAGGTGCAGACCACCAACTGAAGGTCATCGGCCATCCAGGCGGCTTCGATGCGGCGGCGATCTTGGCCGGTGAGGCCCGCATGGTAAGGGGCGGTGGCGTAGCCCTGGGTCTTCAGCCCCTGGGCCAACGTTTCGCTGGCTTGGCGGGTGCGCACGTAGATTAACCCCGCCTGGTGGGGATGTTGGCGCAGAAACTGCGTCATCGCCCGCTGCCGCTGCCCCTGGCTGAAGACGGGCTTCACCGCCAGATGTAGGTTGGGCCGGTGGGGGTTAATCTGCACCACCTGGGGAGCCTGAAGCTGTAACACCTCCCGCAGAATTCGCTGGGCCTGGGGATCGGCGGTGGCGGTAAAGGCGGCGATGGGCAGGGTACTGCCGGGGGGACGGCTGGCCAGCAAGGCCTGACGCACCGCCCCCAGTCGTCGATAGGCAGGGCGGAAAGTTTCGCCCCACTGCACCAGACAATGGGCTTCGTCCAAAATCAGGCCGTTGATCGGCAGGCTAGGGTCACACAGCCGTTCCCACACGGGCGGGCTGAGCAGGGTTTCGGGGGACAAATACAGCAGCCGTAGCCGATGTTGTTCCAGGTCTTGCAAAATTCGGCGGCGCTGATAGGGCGGCATTTGGCTGTGGAGGGTGGCCGCTGGTAGATGCTTCTCCCGGAGCTCTTGCACCTGGTTCTCCATCAGGGCCAGCAGCGGCGAGACGACGAGGGTTAGCCCCGATTGCAGCAGCGCCGGGAGCTGGAAGCAGAGGGACTTGCCGCCCCCGGTGGGCAGCACCACCAGCACATCGCGGTGGGCCAGAAGGGCTTGAATAATCTCGCCCTGGGGAGGCCGAAACTGGTCGTAGCCCCAGTGCTGCTGAAAGGTATGGAGCACCTGTTCCCAGGCGATAGGGGGGTCTGTGGTCATGGCCCTAATCCCGTGGAGGTCCTAATCTTGAGATAACTCCAGGGTGCCCGAGGATCCAGCCATGGCCGTGAATGGCCGCCCAATCTACAGAAAAAGGCGGATACCGTGGGTACCCGCCTGTGGAGAATGGGGAATCGACCGTCTATCTGACGTTTATCTGACTTACTGGAAGATCAGGGGGATGTTGTAGCCCACCCCGAGGGAGATCCCCAGGCCAAAGCCGCTGGTAACGCGAACATTGGTGGCGGCATTGAGGGTGAAGGCGCGGGAGATGGGAACATCAGCCCCGGCATTCAGCATCAGGGCCGTGTTGCCATTGAAGGGCACATCCACCCCAGCCCCCACATAGGGCTGGAAGCGAACCCCCCGAATGGAGGAGGTGTTGAAGTTGTAGGTGATGGGCACCGCGAAGTTAGTGAAGCGCTCGGAGATGAAGAAGCCGGGACGCAGCGCAAACCGGGGGCCAAGGGAGATTTTGCTGATCACGTTGACGCCGAAGTCACCAATGGCACTATCGGGATCGCCAAAGCCCACATTGCCCGCAACGCCTAGATAGGCGGGGGAGACGGAGGCGTAGGGACGGCGATCGGATTGGGCCAACTCCAGACCTTCACCCACGGCGGGAAGTGCCTCAGGGGCCACGCCGTTGAGGGCGGACTGAAGACCCGCATCATTCAAGCTCACTAGGGTTTCATCGCTCACCTGGAAGGCCGCAGGAACGGCGGGCTCTGCCAGCAGGGCAGCGGTGGTGGGAGCATCCGCAGGGATGACTTCAACGGTATCCAGGGAAACCACCTCGGGGGCGGCGGCGGCGGTGGGTTCTTCAGCGGCGGCGGGGGCAT
>JALQST010000384.1 GCA_023264315.1 Nodosilinea sp. BSH.14 | reverse complement strand
CCATTGGCGACGCCACCGAAGCCACGTTTCGGGCGTTGTTCTACGAGGGAAACTACACGTCCGCCCAACGGCTGGCTAATCAGGCCATGGCAGCGGAGCCCAACGAACCCATGAACTACGCCATTGCCGCCGCCCTCAGCTACCTCGATCAAGACCTGAATGCCCTGCTGCAACAGGCTCAGCAAACCCAGTCCGTGGCCGCTGCCCTGAAGGAGATCGATCCCCTACGCGGCCACCTCTATACCGCCGTGGGCCTGTTTATGGAAGGAGCCCACGTCATTCAAACCCAGGGGCTCACCCGGGGCACCCCCACGGTGCTGCGAATGTTGCAGCGGGTCTTTAGCGAACTGAGTGCGGCGGAGGCTATCAGCCCCAACGATCCAGAACTCAACCTAATGAAGGGGTTCATGGATTTGCTGCTGGCGGTGAACCTCCCCTTCGCCAACCCCGATCAGGCCATCAGCCGCCTACAACAGGGCTACCCCGACTATCTCTCCCAGCGGGGCATTGCCATCGGTCTGCGCGACCTCCAGCGCTACGATGAAGCCCTCGGAGCCGTGAACCGCGCCCTCGCCGCCGCTCCCAACAACCCCGATTTGATCTACCTCAAGGCCCAGATTCTCTTCCTCAAGCAAGATCATCAGGCCAGCCTGCCCTACTATGCGGCGGCCCTTGCCCAGGCCGACCAACTTCCGGTGGCCACCGTCCGGCAAATTCGGTATGAAGAATGCCAAGCCCAAGGCCATAATTCCAGTACCTGCCTCACTCGGGCGGGCCTAAACTAAGCGCAGACGCCATCACCGGAGAAAATCTGGTGACGAGCCGGGACGCGGCCTAGGCTAGAATTGACAGCTATGAATAGCGAACTTGACTACTCCCTTCCCCCCGCCGTCCGCCGCATTTCCGCCGCCTTTCGGTGGACGGGCTGGGTCAGCTTTTGGATTCAGGTGGTGCTGGCGGTGGTGTCTAGCCTGGTGCTGCTGTTTGCCCTGGTTAGCATTGGGGCACGCACGGCGGCGGGAGGAGCCAATGCCGGAACAGGGGTGGGAGTGTTGCTGGCCTTGGCGGGCCTCGTCGCGGTCTACATTAGTATTTATTGGGCCTTTCGCTATGCCCTCCTAGGCCGACGCTTGCGCAGCCGCGACGCCAGCAAACGCCCCAGCCCTAAGGATGCCATCCAAGTCCTGCGCATCGGCATTGTAATCAGCATGGTGGGGATGCTGCTGACCCTGTTTGGCGGACAGGCGTTGATTGGCTCGCTGCTGGGCAAGGCGCTACTGCAACCCCAGGGCGGCACGGTGTTTATGCCGGGAAACATCAATCAATACGTCGAAGCCTTCGATATTTTCATCGTTCAGGCCAACACCAACACCCTCCTCGCCCACTTTGTCTCCCTTTCCGCCACCCTCTGGTTGCTGCGCACCGTAAATCGGGCCTAGGAAGTCGGTAAGATAGGGTCGCAGGTTGTGAGGACAGGGCCGCTGAGATGGTGGATGTGTTGGTGCTTGGGGCTGGCCCCGCTGGGTTGTCGCTGGCGGCGGAATTAGGACAGCGGGGGCTCTCTGTACAGGGCTTATCCCTCACCGATCCGGCGGCTCCGTTGCCGAATACCTACGGCATTTGGGTAGATGAACTTGAGGCCCTAGGCCACACGGAATGGCTGTCCCACCGTTGGGATAACTGCGTGGTGCAGGTGCGGGGCCACACCCTTTCCCTGAAACGGGAGTATGGTTTGATTGATCGGCAGCGGGTGCAAACCCACTGGCTCACCACGGCGGAACGCCACGGCGTCACCTGGCTGACGGGAGCCGTGGCCCAGTGCCACACCACCGCCCAGGGCGCAGAGGTGATTACCCAAACGGGGGAAACCCTCTCGGCTCGCTTGGTGGTGGATGCCACGGGGCATCAGCCGGTGTTGGTGCAGCGCAGGGCCAAGGCCGATGTGGCCTACCAGGCCGCCTACGGCATTGTGGGGCGGTTTTCCCAGCCCCCCATCGAGGCCCATCAAATGGTCTTTATGGACTTTCGGGATGACCATCTCTCGCCCCTAGAGCAACAGCAAGGCCCCCCCACCTTTCTCTACGCCATGGATTTAGGGGCCGGCTGCTACTTTGTGGAGGAAACCTCCCTGGCCCAGCATCCGGCCATCTCCATGGATACCCTGAAGCAGCGGCTCCATCAGCGGTTGCGCCATCGGGGCGTAGAGGTCTCAGAAATTCACCACGAAGAGCACTGCCTGTTCCCCATGAACCTCCCCCTGCCCGACCTCAGCCAGCCCGTGGTGGGGTTTGGTGGGGCGGCCAGCATGGTGCATCCGGCCTCGGGCTACTTGTTTGGGGCACTGCTGCGGCGGGGGCCAGCCTTTGCCAGCGCCATGGTTGAGGCCCTGAACCAGCCCAACCTGACCACACCCCAGATAGCCCAACAGGCCTGGAATGCCCTCTGGCCCCAGGATCGCCTGCGCAAACACTACCTCTATCTCTTCGGGCTAGAAAACCTGATGGACTTTAGCCCCACCCAGATTAACCACTTCTTTGAAGCCTTTTTCCAGCTCGACACCCAGGACTGGGCTGGTTTTTTGGCCGATGGTCTGTCTCTCCCCCGGGTGGTGCAGTCCATGATTGGCCTCTTTGGGCAGGCGTCTAACGATGTGCGCTGGGGACTGATGACCTCCGTTACCCGCCACGGTTCTCTCCTGCAACGCACCCTTACCCTCTAAACCTCGCGGGCTGGTCTTGCGACCTGGTGCGCTAGTTGAACCGATTTTTTCCCCGCTTGGATGAACTGGCGGCCCGCCATGGCCTAGAGAACATTAAGGAGACTTCTAGGAAAGAGTTTCCGCTGGCGGTAAGGTAAGACTAGCCTTGTCAGCCTAGTGAAGGAACGCCAG
>JALQST010000383.1 GCA_023264315.1 Nodosilinea sp. BSH.14 | reverse complement strand
AAACCGAGCGACGGGCGATTCAGCGCCGCATCAACAAACTTCAGCAGGAGGTCAACCAACTCCAGGCCCACCGCGCCCGCCTGCGTCAACGCCGCCAGGATGACAGCCTGCCCTCCATCGCCGTGGTGGGCTACACCAACGCCGGAAAATCCACCCTGGTCAATACCCTCACCAACTCCGAGGTCTACGCCGCCGACCAGCTCTTCGCCACCCTCGACCCCACCACCCGCCGCCTCGCCATCACCGACCCCGACACCCACACCACCACCCACCTGGTACTCACCGACACCGTGGGCTTCATCGAAGAACTGCCCGCCTCGTTGATGGATGCCTTCCGGGCCACCCTAGAGGAAGTTACCGAGGCCGACGCCCTGCTCCATGTGGTGGATATCTCCCACCCTGCCTGGGCCGACCAAATTCACTGGGTGATGCGAATCCTCAACCAAATGCCCATCGCACCGGGGCCAATGCTGCTGGTGTTCAACAAATCCGACGAAATCAGCAGCGATGCCCTAATCAAAGCTAGAGAGGAGTACCCCCATGCCCTGTTTATCTCCGCGACCGAACGACTGGGGCTGGATACCCTGCGCCAGCGGTTGCTGCAATTGATCGCCTACGCTGTCGTTCCCTGAGGGCCAACTATGGAAAAACACCATCGCCCTGCCCCGGTCAATCCGACCGAGGCAGGGTGATGGTGATGGGTGGAGCCTAGGCCACCACGTGGGGCTGGGTCAGGCGATCCAGTTGCTTCACCAGCAGGCTGAGGAACAGGCCCACATCGGTGACAACTCCGGTGGATTCCAGAGAACCCCGGTCAGCCAGTTTTGTCACCACGGCGGGGTTGATGTCTACGCAGACCATCTTGACGCCAGCAGGGGTCATGTTGCCCACACCGATGGCATGGAGCATAGTGGAGAACATCAGAATCATGTCGCAGCCTTCGATGAGGCGGGCGTAATCGGCCTGGGCTTGGATCAGATCCATGTGGGTGTCGGGCAGGGGGCCGTCGTCGCGGATGGAACCCGCCAGGGAGAAGGGCACGTTGTGCTTGACGCATTCATAGAACACGCCCTTGGTGAGCACGCCCTGTTCAACGGCGTTGGCAATGCTGCCGCAGCGGCGGATGGTGTTGATGGCCCGCAGGTGGTGACGGTGCCCGCCCCGCACGGAGGTGCCCTGTTTCATATCGACGCCGAGGGAGGTGCCCAGCAGGGCTTGCTCGATGTCGTGGACGGCGATGGCATTGCCACCGAGAAGACCTTGAATGTAGCCCTCGCGGATCAGGCGAGACAGGTGCTCGCCGCCCCCGGTGTGGATCACCACAGGGCCAGCCACGACCACAGCCTTGCCGCCCTGATCGCGCAGGCGGCGCAGTTCCCAGGCCACCTGTTCCACAATCAATTCCACCCGCCGTTCGCTAGAGACACCGGAACCCATGAAGCTGAATTCTTCCTGCTGGTGGGCGGTGCGGCTGCGGTCGGCGGCACTGCGCACACTGCGAATGCCGTCGTAGCCGACGATCACATGGTCGTCCACTTCCAAATCGCGCAGCAGCTTGCACACCGCGCTGGGTTGGGGCACGCAAGACACTACAATCACGCCGTCCATGCGCTGGTTCTCCACCCGCACCCACTGGCCGCAAATGCGAACCTCGGTGGGGTAGATGGTGGAGCTATAGAAGTCGTCGGGGGCAACTCCGGCCTGGGTGATGGCCACCAACCGGGCGTCGATTTCTTCTTCTGGAGGAGCCACGGCACCGAGATCGATGAGTTGGGCCATGATCTCATCCATCACCTCCTGGCTGGGGGCCGAGACACGGATGTCGGCGGTGGAGGTGCTTTGGCGCTGTTCGCCCAGGTCAAACTTCAGCACTTGGAAGCTGCCGCCGCCTTCCACCACGCGATCTAGCGCCCGGTTCACCAGGCCAGAATCGAGCAGGTGCCCGGTCATGGTGATGGTGCGGGAGAGGATGCCGCTTTCGCCCGTGGGTTCGGGGTGGACGGGTTCGTTGACCCGCAGGGTGAGGCATTTGGCCGCGCCGCCCGCTTTCAGGAACTCGGTGAGGGGCGTTTCCACCACCTCAAAACCCACCGCCGCCAGTTGGGCCTTCAGGTCGTCGCTGGCCTGGTTCATGATCACCGTCTGGCCAATGTTGACGGCGTTGCAGGCGAAGTTGATGGCGTCGGGTTCGTCGATGGCGATGCGCTTTTCGGCGGGCACCCGCATTTCGATCAGGCGATTGGAGTAGGAATCGAAGGCCGGAGGATAGTACAGCAAATACCCACCCGTGAGGGGGCAGAAGCAGGTATCCAGGTGATAGAAGCGCTCGTCCATCAGGTGCAGGGACAGCACCTCAATACCCAGCCATTCTGCCACCAGGGCATGGGAATCGAGCTCGGTGCGGAAGCCATAGCCCGCCCACAGCCAGCGGCCTTCTCGATCCAGCAGGGCATCGCCAGCCCCTTCAAAGGGGAGGTCGGGCGGCAGCACATGGACGGTGTGGCCCTGGGACTCGAACCATTCCTTAAAAAATGGCTCTTCGCCCTGGCGTTCGGGGTGGAGGAAGCGGCTCAGCACCACCTGATCGCCCAAAATTAGCCCCGCATTGGCAGTGAATACCAGATCCGGCCAACCCGGTTGCGGCTTGATCAAATCCACATTGGCCCGCTCGGAAATTTTTTGGTATAGCCCCTGCCACTGCTCCTGGGCGCGTTCCAGGGAAGATTTGTGGACGTTGCCCTCCATCCAGGGGTTAATCACATAGTCCACTTCGTAAAATTGAGGCGAACACATCAGAAAGCGCAGATCGGAAGTCATAGGGGTGATGCTGAACTAGAACGAAGGACGGGCGGCGGCATCTCTCCACGGGCCAAGGACAAAGCCGCCGCGAAACACCAAAAGCCGGAGTAAACAGATGACCCATCATCAG
>JALQST010000382.1 GCA_023264315.1 Nodosilinea sp. BSH.14 | reverse complement strand
GGAGTGGTGACGTGATCTCAAGGGTTCTAGCCTCTTGAAGGCCGCCAAATGGCAATTAATCGAGGTGCCCTCTAGTGGCTGTCTTCACAGTGGATTGTATGTCCCCGTAGACAAGGGGCAATCCAAGAAGGCTGAGAAGCCTTGGCCCAGAATGCGAGGGTTCCAACACCTCGCTGGTGTGATTGGAGGCGTTCTGTTCCAAGGCGGATATGGGGATATGGTGCGAAAAATTTGTGTTGGAAGCTTTGTATTGAAAGTTACAACTAGTGACGACTAAGCCGCTAAGCTGGGCTATGGCTTTGCGTCCTGGAATGGCCCTGAATGACCCGCTATATCGCCGCTGATCCCTACCCTTATCCCTACGATGGCGACCTGCGCCCCGACAATACGGCCCTGATCATCATTGACATGCAGACAGATTTCTGCGGTCAGGGCGGCTATGTGGACAAAATGGGCTACGACTTGGCCCTCACCCGCGCCCCCATCGAGCCCATCCAATCGGTGCTGGCGGTGATGCGAGCCCAGGGTTTCACCATTATTCACACCCGCGAAGGCCATCGGCCCGACCTGTCTGACCTACCCGCCAACAAGCGGTGGAGATCGCAGCAAATTGGCGCAGGCATCGGCGATCCTGGCCCCTGTGGCCGCATTCTGGTGCGGGGAGAACCGGGCTGGGAGATCATCCCCGAACTGGCCCCCCGAGAAGGGGAAATCATCATCGACAAACCGGGCAAGGGATCCTTCTACGCCACCGATTTAGATCTGATTCTCAAGGTCAGGGGCATCCGCAGCCTGATCCTGACGGGCATCACCACCGATGTTTGCGTCCACACTACCATGCGCGACGCCAATGACCGGGGCTATGAATGTCTGCTCCTGTCGGACTGCACCGGAGCCACGGACTACGGTAACTACCTCGCGGCCCTCAAAATGATTAAAATGCAGGGTGGCGTCTTCGGTTCCGTGGCGGCCTCCGCCGATCTCCTGGCCATACTCCATGATTGATTCCCTTCCGTCTCCGGCCCCCCTGATCCTCGCCGTGGAATCGGTGCTGGAGGATCCCAGCATTGAGGCCCACCTGCGCCAGTTTTGTCTGGTGCTGTCGGTGTCCTTGGGGGTGGCCACCCTCTCCCGCATGTTCAGCGTGTTGCGGAACATCCCCTATACCCTGCTGCTGCTGTTGGTGGGGCTGGGGTTGGCCCTGGTGGATGTGCGGCTGATTAACCTCTCGCCCCAGTTAATTCTGTTTATCTTTTTGCCGCCGCTCCTGTTTGAGGCGGCCTGGAACCTGAACTGGAAAAGCCTTAAGCAGTACGCGGTGCCCGTCGGGCTCTATGCCGTGTTGGGTGTGGTGATCTGCGTGGGCAGTTTGGTCTGGGGCCTCCAGGCCTTGGCTGGAGCCTCCTTGGCCACGGCCCTGCTGGTGGGGGCCAGCCTCTCGGCCACGGATCCGGTGTCGGTGGTGGCCCTGTTTCGAGAACTGGGGGTGGAGAAGAAACTCACGACCATCATGGAGGGGGAAAGCCTCTTGAACGATGGCGTGGCGGTGGTGGCCTTCAACCTGCTGCTGGGGCTGGCCCTAGGCCTAGAGCAACTGGACGCAGCGGTGACGGTGGCTCGGTTCCTCGTCTTTGTCGGCGTAGGGGTCAGCATTGGCGGGCTGATTGGCTTTGGTATTTCCTTCCTCACCCAGCGCTTCGACATTCCCCTGGTGGAGCAGTCCCTCACCCTGGTTTCGGCCTATGGCACCTACCTGGTGGCGGAGGAACTGGGCGGTTCCGGCGTCATTGCCGTGGTGACGACGGGGTTAATTTTGGGCAACTTTGGCTCCCGCATTGGCATGAACCCCCGCACCCGCCTGGTGGTGTCCGAATTTTGGGAGTTTGTGTCGTTTTTCATCAACTCCATCGTGTTTCTGCTGATTGGCGATCAGGTAGAATTTGCCGGACTGATGGCCAACCTCGACAAGATTTTTGTGGCCATTGTGATTATGCTGGTGGCCCGCGCCATCAGTGTCTATGGCCTGGGTGCCCTCAGCAATGCCATCACCGGCCCCGAGATGGATCTGCCGCTGGCGGGGCAAACGGTGCTGTGGTGGGGTGGCCTGCGCGGCTCGGTGTCGGTGGCCCTGGCCCTAAGCGTTCCGGCGGTGCTGGGCGATCGCCAGGAGGTGATCGGCATCGTCTTTGGGGTCATGCTGTTTACCCTGCTGGTGCAAGGGCTGACCACCAAACCCCTACTCCAATCCCTCAACCTGCTGGGCGACCAGCCGCTACGGGTGGAATATCAGCAAATGAGCGCCCACCGAGTGGCCCTCACGCGGGTGCTGCAACGGCTTGCGGAAATGACCCGTAACCAGGAGTTTGACCTAGAATTTGTGGGCTACCAACGGGCCTTGGTGGAGGGACAACTCAACGAAGTGAATGAAAAACTGACCAAATTGGAGCGCCAGCACCCGGAGATCCAGCACTACGCCTCCGAACAGCTGCTGGAAGAACTGCTGGCCATCGAGTCTGACACCTACGCCGAATTCATCCGAGCCGGACAACTGAAGCAAGATTTGGCTCCCCTGCTGGAGGGACTGCCCAATCCTATGGCGGAAACGACCTAGGGCAGCGTCAAAACTAAGGGTGAGGGCTTCGACTGGCTCAGCCCGAACGTGCCGTTTACGGTCGTCCTGATCTTGTCAAAGCCTTGTCACCCTTCGACGGTTCGACAGGCTCACCGATCAGGGCGAACGGTCAATTGACCAAAATGAGAATGGCTGGTTTTTGGCCAAGGTGTGTCGTTGGGCAGTTCCTCGGCTATACTGGCCCTGAAAAATTGGGCGGATCCTTGAAACTCCTACACGCTATCCCCTGGGTTGACTCCACCGTGACCGAATGGTCGGCGGAGGCCCGCTGGCTACGCTGGCTCACGTTTCTTTGGATG
>JALQST010000381.1 GCA_023264315.1 Nodosilinea sp. BSH.14 | reverse complement strand
TCGGCAGCGGCTACGGTTTCAGCGGGGGCAAGGTCGGGGGGTGGGGGCGGTGCTGCCGTGGGCAACGGGGCGGGCGCTGCATCGACGAGGACTTCGGCCTGCAAAGCCTCCATGGATGCAAAGGGATCGACCACCTGATCCCCCTCTAGTACGGCATCGACGGCATCGGCAGCGTCCATAGCATCTAGGTTAGGGAAGGGATCGGCCACCTGATCCTCCGCTGGTACGGCATCGACGGTATCGGCGGATTCTGTAGTATCGTCCCCCAGGTCTAGATCAGAAAAAGGATCGGCGGTGGGGCCTTCGTCTTCTAGGGATTCGGCATCAATGGCGGCATCGGCAAAGGGATCCATCGTGGCAATTAAGCCCGCTTCAAAGTCCTGGGTGCGCTGGTTGAGGTCGGCCTGGAATTGCGCTAACTTCTCCGCCATTTGCAGGTCATATTCCGCCCGCAGTTCGGCTTCAATGGCCTGCCGGAGGCGGGCCTCGAGATCGGCATCTCCGCCCCCGGTGGCCATGCGTAAACGGGCTTCATAGTCCTGTTCTAGGGCTTGCAGGCGATCCGCCATCTCGTCCTGATGACGGGCCACGGCCTCCGTCAGGCGTTGGTCATACTCCGCTTGGAAACGAGCCTCGAGGTCAGCCTGAGAGGGCAATTCCGCTACAGCGGGCGGCTCGGTAGGCGGCTCGGCGGGCGGCTGGGTGGCCTGGGCCATTTGCAGGCGGGCGGCAAATTCTTGCTCAAGCTGGGCCGTACGCTGGGACATCTCGTCTTGATATTGCTCAATGCGTTCGGCCAGCCGTTGATCGTATTCACGGCGCAGTTCTGCTTCTAGCGTGGCCAAGCGCTCCTGGATCTGGGCATCGTCCTCCAGGCCAGCCCCGAAGCCAGTGCCCTCGGCTTGGGCGACCTGTTCTTGCTCCCGCAGGGCTTCGGCAAAGCGTTCATCAGCTTCGTCCTGATAACGGGCGATCGCCTCGGCAAGGCGCTGGTCATACTCCTGCTGCTGGACTTCGCGCTCGGTGGCCAGGGTTTCCCGCAGATGTTGTTCGTAGGCGTTCTGAATTTTTTGGGCGGCTTCCTTCAGGCGAGCTTCGTACTGCTGCCGCAAGCGCACTTCATACTCACTGGTAGGGGCCGTTTCCCAGGGTTCGGCCAGGGCCTCAGGGGTTTCCGGGGTGCCGCCAGGGCCACCGGGCATCAGGTTTTGGCGAGCCTTGTACTCGGCCTCAAGCTGCTGGCGCTGGATTTCGTACTGCTGTTGGTAGCGTTCAATTTTGTCCGCCAGTTGGGCTTCATAGTCTTGCTGAAGCTGAGCCGTAGCGGCACGGAGGCGGTTTTCATGCTCCTGTTGCAGGGTTTTCTCGCGCTCCTGGCTGGTTTGGAGGGCCGCATTCAGGCGATTCACCTGGCTTTGGCGCAGATAAAACCCAACGATGATCCCCAGCAGCACACTGATCAGCAGCCCAATCATTACGCCTTGCATCCATTGCGGCATTGCGCCTCTCCCAAATTAACCAAGCCCAGACGGCCCCCCTCGGAACCAATCTGGTAAATACCAGGGCTTAGGGAGCATTTGTCGGCCCCCCTAAACTTGACGATAATGATATACGCTGCGCCCATTTTCCGCGCCTTAATCTTCCTCACCCCCTAGCCGCCCCTATGCGCGATACCACCCTCAATGCCATTGCCATCGTGATTTTTGGCACCACCCTGGCCAGCCTGCTAGGCCCCCTGGTGCATCTGTCCCCCGCCTGGATTGCCGGTCTAGCCGCCGTGGGGCTAGGGGTGTTTACGGTGGATCAGCTCAATCTGCAAGGGCGCATCGGCGATCTCATCACCGATGCCCTAGCCCAGTTTTCGCCAGACCATCGCCAGCGGGTGATTCACCATGAAGCCGGACACCTGTTGGCCGCGCTGCTGCTGGAGATCCCCGTCCAAGGCTATACCCTCACCACTTGGGAGGCTTGGCGGCAAGGCCTACCTGGGCAAGGCGGCGTCATCTTCGGCTTTGGGGATCATCGAGACAACAGGCCGGAGCAGAGCCCAAGCCAACCCCTCGGGCCGGGGATAGCAGACGGGGAAAGCCCGGGCCTGCGTCCCCTCAACCTCACCCCCCAGTGGCTAGATCGCTATAGCCAGGTGTGGATGGCAGGGCTGGCGGCAGAACACCTGATCTACGGCAATTCCCTCGGCGGCGAGGGCGACGTGCAAGCCCTGCGGCAACTGTGGCGAGGGCTGGGCAAGTCTGACCTGGAGGCCACCACCCAGCAACGCTGGGCCACCCTCCAGGCCAAAACCCTGCTAGAAAATCACCGCGCCGCCCTGGATGCCCTCGTCAACGCCATGGCTGAACGGGCCTCCGTGGAAACCTGTCGCGCCCTCGTGCAGCATCACACCCAGCCACCCACACCGGTGACCTAACCCCCATAGGAAAAGCCCCGAGGTCTATGGGGCTACTCTGCCCAGGGGACAGGCTAACCTAATCAGACCTCGGGGTTATTGGGGCGTGACGCTGGGCCTTAGCTGGCGATGTAGTCGTGCATGGCCCCTTTGCGGCGGCGTAGGTGTTTAAGGGCCTGCTGCTCAAGCTGGCGCACCCGTTCACGGCTAATGTTCATGCGGTTGCCCACCTTAGCCAGGGACAGCTCGTTGCCGTCCTCTAGGCCGTAGCGCAGGGTGATCACTTCCTTTTGCTGCGGCGTCAGTTCCGATAGCAGGTTGCGGATGTCCTGCTTGAGGGATTCCTGGGCGGTGAAGGTTTCGGGGGAAATGCCGTCGTCCTCCAGCAGCTCTTGCAGTTCGGTGTCTTGATTGTCGCCAATCCGCACGTCCAGGGAAATGGGCTGGCGAGACAGCACCAAAAATTCCCGAATCTGTTTGGGATCGAGATCGAGGGCTTCACCGATCTCACCAGCATTGGGGGCGCGGCCCAGTTGTTGG
>JALQST010000380.1 GCA_023264315.1 Nodosilinea sp. BSH.14 | reverse complement strand
GGAACAGAAAATCTAAGGGAGAATCGACATCAACAGGGGATGTTCAAGAAACCTCAAAATTCGAGAACTAAGGTTTTTGAAAAGGCCATAAACAAGGGGCTTAAGCCCCTTGCCCGATATCGTCACGAACTGAACAAAAGGGTCAGCACCCTGGTAGAGCAGTGACCCTAGCAGAACTAGCTACGCCGCCACTGCACCTTGGGCATGATCTGGCTGTGGTCAACGCGATCCTTATATTTGACCGCGAAGTTCAGCAGGCTATCCAGCAGCGAGTCGGACAGCATGTGGGGTTGCAGACCCAGATCCAGCAGGTTGGTGTTCTTGGCGTTGAAGTAGTGGTCTTCGGCTTCCACGCGGGGGTTGTCGAGGTGGTTGATTTCCACATCGAGGCCCAGGGTGGTGCCAGCCTTCTTCACCATCATGGCTAGGTCGCCGACGCTGAACATTTCGGTGAACTGGTTGAACACCCGGAAGACGCCGGGATCGCCGGGGTTGGCGATGGCGATTTCCACACAGCGCACGGTGTCGCGAATATCCAGGAAAGCGCGGGTTTGGCTACCCTTGCCGTAGACGGTGAGGGGGTGGCCCACAGCGGCCTGGATACAGAAGCGGTTGAGGGCGGTGCCGAAGACGCCGTCGTAGTCGAGGCGGTTGATCAGCAGCTCATCCATGCCGGTTTCTTCGGTGAGCACGCCGTAGACCACGCCCTGGTTGAGGTCGGTGGCGCGGAGGCCCCACACCTTGCAGGCAAAGTGGATGTTGTGGGAATCGTGCACCTTGCTGAGGTGGTAGAAGGAACCGGGCTGTTTGGGGTAGGGGAGGGTGTCCTTGCGGCCATTGTGCTCAATGGTGATGTAGCCCTCTTCAATGTCGATGTTGGGGGTACCGTATTCGCCCATGGTGCCCAGCTTGACGAGGTGGCAGTCGGGGAAGTTGTCCCGCAGGGCGTAGAGCAGGTTGAGGTTGCCAATCACGTTGTTGGATTGGGTGAGCACGGCGTGTTCCCGGTCAATCATGGAGAACGGGGCGGAACGCTGTTCGCCGAAATGCACCACCGCTTCCGGCTGGAAGTCCAGCATGGACTTCTCGAGGAAGGGGTAGTCGTTGATGTCGCCGATATAGAGGTCGATGTGCTTGCCGGTGAGTTCCTTCCAGCGCTTGAGGCGAGCCTGGATTGGGGCGATGGGGGTCAGGGTCTCGATTTGCAGTTGGGCATCCCAATGACGCCGCACCAGGTTATCGAGGATGCCGACTTCGTAACCCCGATTGGAAAGATAAAGAGCGGTTGCCCACCCGCAGTAACCGTCACCGCCAATTACAAGGACTTTCATATCAATGCTTCATTCTCGTTGCTGATACCAAGACAATCTACCAGTTTTAGCGACCCTATAAACCACCGATCTTGAATTATCCGTAAAGCCAAATTCGGTTCTAGGAAGATGGATTGGGACTTGGGGCAGGGCTTTGGATGCAGCCTTTGCATTGGCTAGGTAACGTTTACGGCAGCCCTTGCAGCCGCAGCAGGATAATTTGAGTAGGCCGTCCTGGCTCAAAATTGTTGTCGCTGATCACCACCAGGCTTTGGCTTCCGTCGGGCAGGCGTGGGCCGAGGGTCAGGCCCTCCAGATTGTCTGGAGGCAATGACGTGTCGGCGAAATTCAACAGCGGTTGCTTGCGGATGGGGGAGATCCCCGCCGCGCCGCGCAGACTGGCGAGGGTGGAGGTGTCCGTGGCTCCGCCCGTGGCCAGTTGGTAAAGCCGCACATTAAAGCCCCGCAGACCGAAGGCCCGTTCCAATGCTAGAAAATGACCTCCTGGGTCAACCACCAGCAGTTCCGTCAGGCCGTTGACCACTGCCCCCGAGGGCTCTAAATCCAAGGGATAGGCGTGTTCGGCAATGAGGGTGGACTGCTCTTCCCCGATTAAATAGTGTAAAAAGCGGCTGTGGAGGGGTTGGTAGGGGTCAGCCTCGTAGTCCTGAGTCAGGGCCGATTCCGTGGCCATGAACAGGCGGAAGGGTTCGGTTTGGCCAGCGGTGCCCGGTGCGACGTTGGATAAGGACTCGAAACTGAGGTTGTTGCGGACGCCCCGAGTAGGTGGATCGACATCATCGGGCAGAAACCGATCTGGGATCCGAAAATCCGTCACCAACCGCCCCGTGGCCCGGTCAAATTCCCCTAGAAAAGGCGGAATCCCTTGATCTGCGTCGCCCTCGCTGCTCATCAGGACGGTATTGCGCGGAGATAGGGCCAAGCCCTCTGGATCAAGCTGCCCTTGGGGATACGGGTTGCCCTCGGCATCGCTGAAGGAGGTGACGGACTGGATGGACACGTTCTTAAATTGCGGCTGGCCATCATCGCCCAAACCAAAGACCATCGCCATGGTGTAAAACCGAGGTGGGCCAAAGCGTCCCCGGTCGTCGGACAGGGCATAGAATTGATCGACGGAACGGTCGTAGGCCAGGGCCGACAATCCTCCCACGGTGGTATTTTGAAAGTCCTGGGGCGGCAGATTGTAGACATCCAGCACCTCCACCGCCAGGGGCAAAAAGAGGCGCTCTTCCGCTTTGATTTGGGGAATAGCGCAACTACCCAGGGCTAGGGCCAGGGCCAACGCCAGCCCCCATGCTCCGTACCGTGCCCGGATCCATCCTCGTGCCCCTTCCATAGGTTCCATCCCGTGTCGTTGGCGTGTGTTTGGTGCGTTTTTGACGCGTTCACCCCTGAATCGCCTGGGCGAGGGCCACATGGAGGCGGTGACTCGCCTTGTAGGCCACCACATGGGCCTGGGGTAAGCGCCCTAGCAGACCTAAATCGCCGATCAAATCTAGGAGCTTGTGGCGCACTGGTTCCTGCTCAAACCGCAGGGGCGGGTTCACCCAACCCCCATGGCTGCACACCAGGGCGTTATCTAAACTGCCGCCCTTGATCAACCCTTGTTGCTGG
>JALQST010000037.1 GCA_023264315.1 Nodosilinea sp. BSH.14 | reverse complement strand
CATGAGTTCTCGCCAACGATCCTACGAGGCAGATTTGATTAACCGTCTGTCGGATAATCACCAGGTTTGCCAAGCCCAAAAGCGCATGAGCGGTTGGGCCTCCTGGGATCGAGCCATGATCGATCAACAGCTCAGTTCCCGCACCAAAAATCGCCTGCGAAACAGTATCTAAATTCCATCTCACTAGGCATCTCATCTGAACCTCACCCTAAATCCCTCTCTCTCAGGGAGAGGGATTTAGGATGAGGTTCCACCCCCCGTATCCTACGAGGAGAGGATCTGGGGGTGAGGTCTTACAAGGATGTTGCGATCTACTGAGTCGAGAACAGCCATCTTGTCGATCTTCAGCGCAGGTAAGAGGCTTTCTCGAAGAGATGTTTGCAAACCTTCTAGCGGTTGGCTTCCTGGCGATCCTGTTGCAAATCGGCAATCAATTCGGCCAGTTGGTCGCTGCTGGTGCGATAGATTTCGTTGCAAAAATGACAGGTGGCTTCGGCCCCGTTGTCTTTTTCAATCATATCTTGCAGTTCATCTTCCCCGAGCATTTTCAAAGCTCCTAGCATCCGCTCAAAGGAGCAGGGGCAGTGAAAGCGAACGAGCTGGCTCTCGGGCAGAATTGTGAGGCCCATGTCGCCCACCAGATCCTCGAAGATTTGGGGCAAGGTTTTGTTGGCCCGCAGCATGGGAGTGAAGCCTGTCAGGCTGGACAAGCGTTGTTCGAGGGTGGCCACCATTTCGAGGTCTTCGGCGGCGCGAGGCAGAATCTGTAGGAGCAGGCCCCCGGCGGCCTCCACGCCATTGCTTCCCACATAGACCCCGAGGGCTAGGGCGGAGGGAGTCTGCTCGGAGGTAGCCAGGTAGTAGGTGATGTCTTCGCCAATTTCTCCAGAGACGAGCTCGACGGTGCTGGAGTAGGGGTAGCCATAGCCCACGTCGCGCACGACATACACATAGCCTTGACGCCCCACGGCAGCACCCACGTCTAGCTTACCGGCGGCGTTGGGGGGAAGTTCTACGGCAGGGTTATCCACATAGCCGCGCACGGTGCCGTCTAGGCCCGCATCGACCAGAATGCCGCCGAGGGGGCCGTCTCCCTTGATCCGAATATTGACGCGGGATTGGGGGCGCTTCATGCTGGAGGCTAGTAAAAGCCCAGCCGCCATGGTGCGCCCCAGGGCCGCCGTGGCCACGTAGGACAGTTGGTGCCGCTGGCGGGCAACCTCCGTGAGTTTTGTGGTGATGACCCCGACCACTCGGATTCCTCCCCCGGCGGCGGTGGCGCGAATTAATTGATCTGCCATGGACGTTCACCAAGCTCCTTCACTATTCTTAACCTGTTTTGTCGCCCATGGCAAAAGGAGGCGCGAAAGTAGGGGCGCTGATGGCTAGGGTCGGGCTCAGGCGGAGTGGCGGGCGGGGTTGGGCCTTAGAAGCGGGGCTCGGGGCCTAGGCCAACACCCCATTGAGGAAAATATCGGTGAGGCATTCCGCCAGTTCCTTCATGGATTGGGCGGATCCAGCGGTATCGCCGAGGGTTTCTTGGCTAAACCCGGCCACGGTGAACATGCCCAAAAACACGCGGGCCACCATCCGCGCATTCATGGGGCGATAAACCCCGCGATCCATGGCGGTTTGGAAGAAGGCTTCGGCCACATCAATCATTTTGCCGATCACTTCGGTTTGAATTTGCTCCCGCAGTTCTGGATGAAACTGGGCCTCCATAAAGCACACCCGCATCAGGGCCGAATTGCGCTGGAGGTTCAGCATTCGCCGCTGCATCACCTGGCCAATGGCTTTGTAGCTCGCCATTTCGCTCAGTTCCGTCAGCAGATCGGTGAGGATTTCGACCCAGCCCTGACTGGCCACGGCCACTAGGATGGCTTTTTTGGTTTCAAAATGTCGGAACAGGGTGCCCTCTGCCACCCCCGCCGCCTGGGCGAGGTCTCGGGTGGTGGTGCCGCTATAGCCCTTCTGGGCAAAAAGTTTGAGCGCCGCCTGCAATATCCTTGCTTCGGTGTCGGTTTCTGTCGCAGCCTTAAAGAACGGCACCATGCCCCATACCCCGCAGATAGCAAACGGGGAGAACCCCCTAGGCCCCTGTTGAGGATGCCCTAACCAGCATTGTGCATCCTGAATGAAAGGGGAAACGGCGGGATTCACATAACCACACAAAATGTGAGGCATTGTCGCCCCAGCGGCCCTGGGCGGCCCCGTCTGGCCCAACGCTCGAATGACCCGAAAGTGCCCTATGGTAATAATGCAAACTCTAGGGTAGGGCAACGGCCATGACTAAGGGACAGGGAGGCATCCGCTACGGGCAGCGGATTGTCGCTTTTCTGGCAATGATCATGTTGACCTGGGCCATGGTGGGCTGCGCCAAACCCACGGAGCCCACGGTGCTGTTGTCGGAACCCACGGAAACGCCAAACCTGCTGGCTGGCCCCATGGCCGAGGTGTCGCCGCCGGAAACCCTAGACACCCTGAAACAAATCATCGACGCCTACACCCCCCAGGTGCGGATTCTCAGCCCCCGACCGGGGGAAGTGGTGGAGAGTGCCACGGTGTCAGTGCGGTTCCAGGTGCGCGGGTTGCCCCTATTCAAGGACGAAACCTGGCAGCTTGGCCCCCACCTCCATGTGTTTTTAGACGACCAGCCCTACCAGGCCGTCTACGATGCCTCAGAACCCTTGGTACTGAAAGACTTAGCCCCCGGCACCCACACCCTGCGCGTGTTCGCCTCTCGCCCCTGGCACGAAAGCTTTAAAAACGAAGGAGCCTTTGATCAGCGCACCTTCCACGTCTTTGCCCCCACCCCTCAAAACGAGGTCAACGCCAGCGCTCCCCTGCTCACCTACAGCCGCCCCCAGGGCACCTACGGGGCCGAGCCGATCATGCTGGACTTCTACCTCACCAATGCGCCCCTGCACCTCAGCGCCCAGGCCGATCCCAAAGACGACCTCCACGACTGGCGGATCCGCTGCACCGTCAACGGCCAAAGCTTTGTGTTTGACCAATGGCAGCCCATTTACCTAAAAGGCTTCCAGCCCGGTCAAAACTGGGTGCAGTTGGAACTAATCGACGAAACCGGACGCCCCATCGACAACCGCTTTAACAACACCGTCCGCATCATCGACTATCAGCCCGGAGGCACCGATACTCTGTCTCGCCTGGTGCGCGGCGAACTCGACCTCAAAGCCGTTGCCAGCATCATTGACCCCACCTACACCCCGCCCGCGCCGGAGTCCGCCTCAGAGTCAACCGACGAGGCCGAGGACACTGTACCCGCGACCTCCTTAGAAACGCCAGCACCGCAGATTAATTCATCGACAGCAGACACCGATCTCAAAGCCGTGCCGACCCCAGGGGCGGATCTCGATGAAGCCGATCTAGACGCGACGGATCTTGACACCCCCAGCCTGGAAGAAACCGATCTGGAAGCCTCCGAGCTAGACGTTGCGAAGCCCGAAACCCCTGACCTGGAGCCCTCGAAACCCTCTGACCCCTCGGAATCAGGGGAGCCAGGGTCGGAAATCCCAACGATCCCCGTCCCGACTGAGGCTGAAGGATCTGCGTTTGAGCCACAGGTTGAGGCCGTGGATGAGGTTGAGGCTGCGGACGAACCCATCCCCGAATCCGCCACCCCTGAACCTGCAACGGAATCTGCCGCCGCATCCGAAACCACCGCAATCCCAGATAGCAAAGCCGTCGTGATTCCTGATGCCTTCGCCACAGATGCCGCCCCCAGCCAGCCTCTGCAAACGCAAACCCAGTCCTCCCAAAGCCAGACAATGAAGTCTCCCGCGTCGCCCATGGAGCGAGGCAAGGGCATGATGAAACGCTGGAAAAATTGGGCACAACAGCAGACTCTACCTGGCTTTGGCAACGCTCCGCCAGAAGCTACCCCAGAACCCCCACCGATCCCAGTGTATGAGGTGCCTGAGGTCACGGACGCCCCAGAATCCCTAGAGAAATCTGCCCCTAGAGAAGCCACGCCCAGCGAATCCGACGTCCCAACCATGGTGATGCCCGAACTGATCGAGCCCTACCTCACCCAGCCCTACATGACCGAGCCTCGCCTGGATTTTCAGCCCTTGGAGCCAGGGGAATCTGGCAATGGCGATGAGTCTGCCGGTGAGAAAACGCTTGCTCCCGACCAGGTTGCCCCACCACCCGAACGGCCCCAACCCGATCTGCGCAAACAGCCCTATATTTAGCAACCTTCCCTCTCCCACGGCGCGAGGATCCGGGGGAAGCTTCATTCCCGCCAGATTAGGCGGCTAGGACTTGGCGACTCACAGGTTTCCTAGGTCAGCCGTAGGATTATGAAATGTTTATGGATTTTTGATAAGCACCGAGGCGGAACACTCTAAAGCAAATCCAAAGTTTTGCCGCCCTCCAAAGACTTGGGCTTTAGGATGCCATAGACGGCGGCCTAATTTTTTGGCGGCTGCGTTAAATTCTGTTTCCAACCCTCGTACCTCCCCCGTGGAGATCGGCTATGCAACAAATTCCGGCCCCGTTGTGGACCCTGGTGATTGGGATTGTCGTGACCCTGATCAGTCTGTGGTACGGGCAAAATAACAACCTGCTGCCTGTCCAAGCCTCAGAACAAGCGCCTTTGGTGGATGACTTTTTTAATGTCATGGTCACGATTGGCACGGCTCTATTCATCGTCGTGCAGGGCACTATTATTTACTCGTTGATTCGTTTTCGCCGCCGCAAGGGCGATGATACCGACGGCCTCCCCATCGAGGGCAACCTGCCCCTAGAGGCGTTCTGGACAGCGATTCCAGCCATCATCGTGGTGGGCCTGGGACTCTATAGCGTGGTGGTGTTTCAAGACATGGGCGGCTTTGCCCCCGGTGGCCACCACCACGGCGGCATGATGATGGCCCAAGCACCCCAACACGAAATGGTCGATGTCGGTTCCCCCATGCTGGCTCAGGCCGGGGAAGGTGGATCCCGCCAGGTCTACGGCTTTGGCGCATCGCCCATGGTGGAAGGCAATAGACCTGACCTCACGGTTAACGTCACCGGAATGCAGTACGCCTGGATTTTCCGCTACCCCGACACGGCCATTGTGGATGGCGAACTCCATGTCCCCGTCGGCCAAGACGTGCAGCTCTTGATTGAAGCCCAGGACGTAATCCACTCCTTCTGGGTGCCCCAATTCCGGCTGAAGCAAGACGCCCTGCCCGGACAACCCGCCGAACTGCGCTTTGTGGCCACCAAAGAAGGCACCTATCCCGTTGTCTGCGCTGAACTCTGTGGAGCCTACCACGGCGGCATGAGAACCCAGGTCATCGTCCACTCCCTCGAAGACTACGCCGCCTGGGAAGCCAGCCGTGTCGCCGAACTGCCCGGTGCCGCCGAAACCGTTGCCGTCAATCCCGCAACGATGACCGACGCCGAGTACCTCACGCAAATCGCCCAAGACATCCCCATCGAAGCCACCCAAATAGCCCAACTGGCCCGATTGTCCAACCCGTAGGGTACATAACCGTAGGGTGCATTCGCGGAGCAATGCACCACTCAGCCGCACCCAACACCCCATCACAATCAACCACAACCAACCCTGTAACTAGACGTTTTTAACCAAACTCCTTTATGGCTCAAGCAGACCTTTCCTTTAACAGTCCGGTGGCCCCCCACGGACATCCCGACAAGTGGAAGTGGTACCACTACTTCACCTTTAATGTGGATCACAAGGTGATTGGGATTCAGTACCTCGTCACCTCATTTTTGTTTTACTTAGTCGGCGGCTTTATGGCCGTGATGCTGCGAACAGAACTGGCTACACCGGATTCAGATTTCCTCAGTCCGGAACTCTACAACGCCTTTTTGACCAACCACGGAACGATCATGATCTTCCTGTGGATTGTGCCCGCCGCCATTGGGGGATTTGGCAACTATTTAATTCCCCTCATGATTGGGGCGCGGGATATGGCGTTCCCTAAGCTGAATGCCATTGCCTTTTGGCTGAATCCTCCCGCTGGAGCTTTGTTATTGGGCAGCTTCTATTTCGGCGGTGCCCAAGCGGGCTGGACATCCTATCCACCCCTGAGCGAAATTACCGCCAATGCCGCCCAAACCCTCTGGATCTTGGCCATTGTGCTCGTGGGGACTTCCTCTATTTTGGGTTCCGTTAACTTCCTCGTCACCATCTGGAAAATGCGGGTTCCCAGTATGAAGTGGGATCAAATTCCGCTGTTCTGCTGGGCCATGGTCGCCACCTCCATTTTGGCGCTATTTTCCACTCCCGTTCTAGCCGCTGGCTTGATTCTGCTGCTGTTTGATATCAACTTTGGCACCTCCTTCTTTAAGCCCGACGCAGGCGGCAATGTGGTGGTGTATCAGCACCTCTTTTGGTTCTATTCCCACCCGGCAGTCTATCTGATGATTTTGCCCATCTTCGGCATCATGTCGGAGGTGATTCCTGTTCATGCCCGTAAGCCCATTTTTGGTTACAAGGCCATTGCCTATTCCTCGCTGACGATCTGTTTAGTGGGCCTGTTTGTGTGGGTTCACCACATGTTTACCAGCGGCACCCCGCCCTGGATGCGGATTTTCTTCACCATTTCAACCCTGATTGTGGCGGTGCCCACGGGTATCAAAATCTTTAGCTGGGTGGCCACCCTCTGGGGCGGAAAAATTCGCTACACCACGGCCATGCTGTTTGCGGTAGGCCTGCTGTCGATGTTTGTGTTTGGTGGTCTCAGTGGCGTCACCCTCGGTACCGCTCCTTTTGATATCCATGTCCACGATACCTACTACGTGGTGGGCCACTTCCACTACGTGTTATTTGGCGGCTCTGTGTTCGGGATTTATTCGGCGGTCTACCACTGGTTCCCCAAAATTACCGGGCGAATGCTGAACGAACCCCTCGGCAAAATTCACTTCGTGCTGACCTTCATTGGCACCATCCTTACCTTTACTCCCATGCACGCCTTGGGAATGCAGGGGATGCCCCGCCGAGTGGCCATGTACGATGCCCAATTCACCGACCTGAATCAACTCGTAACCGTAGGTGCCTATATCCTTGCTGTCTCCGTTATTCCCTTCTACATCAACGTGCTGTGGAGTTGGAGCAAAGGACAAAAGGCAGGCGATAATCCCTGGAATGCCCTCACCCTAGAATGGACAACCGCATCTCCCCCCATCATTGAAAACTGGGACGTTCTTCCCGTTGTCACCCACGGCCCCTATGAATACGGTCATGAGCCTGAAGAAGAACTAGAAACGGTGTCTTAACCGTAGGATGGGCCCATCTTGTCCCTAGAAGCAATGCACCACGCTGAAGAAAAGGCGATAGAAAAGGTGCATTGCTTCGCGAATGTACCCTACTCCCTACTCCCTACTCCCTATGCAAGGTACTGTCGATTCAGCTACGCCCACCGTCGTCCATGAGGAACATCAGGATCTGAGAGTCCTGGGATTACTCACCTTTCTGGCCTCGGAATTTCTGATGTTCGCCGGATTCTTTGCCGTGTTTTTGGTGTTCCGTAGTTCCATTGCGGAATGGCCTCCGAAGGAAACCGAGGTGGAACTTTTATTACCGGCGGTGAACACCGTCATTCTGGTTTCCAGCAGTTTGGTGATTAACCTCGGCACCAAGGCCATTAAGCAGAATGATTTAGCCAAAATGCGGCTCTGGTTTGGCATCACCGCTGCTATGGGAGCCGTCTTCCTCGTTGGTCAAGTCTATGAATATCTGACCCTCGGTTACGGCCTCAAAACTAACCTATTTAGCAACTGCTTTTACCTGATGACGGGCTTCCACGGGGCCCACGTTTTCATTGGGTTGCTCCTCATTTTGGGTGTGCTGTGGCGTTCCCGGCGGGCTGGGCACTATAACGACATCACCCACACTGGCCCAGAAATGGCGGAAATCTACTGGCACTTTGTGGATGTGGTGTGGATTGTGCTGTTCACCCTGATTTATGTCTTGACCCTGTTCTAGGTTCCGACCACGTCCCAGCCTGCGCCGTACAGTCCGCATCCAGCGTCCCAGTAGATTTTGGTCTACGGGGGCGTTTTTTGTGGATCTATGGCGTGAAGGGGGCAGGTGGTTAGGGGGGATGTGCCAACCCAGGGAGAGGCACACGAGGGGGATTCGGTCTTTCGCCCCCGTGCACAATATGGACAAGCCCCATGGGTGGTAAGAGGAGTTGCAGCCGTTGCGCGAGTGGGTTTAGGCCCAATCAAGCTGTGCTGTTTGTGAACGGTGCTTGTAGCGCCACGATAGAACGGCGTCATTGTAGGAAGAATAAGTCATCCTATGTTCTCTACTTGGTCTGTCCCCCTCAGAGCTTCCAAGCCAGCGGTTGCCCCCAGCGAGCTAACCAACTCAGAACTGGTGGCCCTTTGTCAGCAGCGCCTTCGTCCCGACCGGGTGGCCTTTGCCGAATTGCTGCGGCGCTACCAAGGCCATGTAGATAAGCTGCTCTACCACCTCGCCCCCGAATGGGCTGACCGATCCGATCTGTCCCAGGAGGTCTGGATTCGGGTCTATCGCAACATTCGACGGTTGAACGAACCTGCCAAGTTTCAGGGGTGGCTAGGCCGCATCACCACCAACCTGTTTTACGATGAACTGCGCCGCCGGAAGCGGTCTCGCGGTACCCTATCCCTGGACGCCCCCCTCCATCTAGAGGACGGTTCCGTGGAGTGGGATGTGCCCGCCAGCGACCCTGGCCCGGTGGATCACCTGATGACCCAAGAGTTTTATACCCAGCTTCACCAGGCCATTGCCGACCTGCCCGAGGTCTTTCGGACGGCTATCGTGCTGCGGGAAATTCAGGGCTTAGCCTACGAAGAAATTGCCGCCATGACCCATGTCTCCCTCGGCACCGTGAAGTCTCGCATTGCCCGTGCCCGTCAGCGCCTTCAGGTGGATCTGCAACCCTACCTCGGTCGCGAGTAAGGCCCAAGGCTGCCTGTATCCTCTGGGTCTTAGCGGAGGAAAGCGGGCGAGGAGACCTCGCCCCTACGGTGGCTCGGCGAGCAGGTTGCGCCCCCTACAGGATTTTGTCCATGCCGTAGATGAGGGACTTGAGGGCCATCACCTGGCGGATGCAGAGCAGCACCCCCGGCATAAAGCTGGCGCGGTCGCTGGTGTCGTGGCGAAGGGTGTAGAGTTGGCCCGGTGCGCCAAAGAGAATTTCCTGGTGGGCAATCAATCCGGGCAGACGGACACTGTGGATGTGGATGCCCTCGGGGGTGGCTCCGCCCCTGGAACCGGGGAGGGTTTCGGTTTCCTTCACCAGGGGCACATTGAAGGACTTTTGGGCTTCGGCCAGCATTTGGGCGGTTTGCACGGCGGTGCCGCTGGGGGCATCGGCCTTTTGGTTGTGGTGTAGCTCAATGATTTCCACATGGTCGAAGTATTGCGCCGCCTGCTGGGCCGCCTGCTGCATCAACACCACACCAATGGAAAAGTTGGGGATAATCAAGCATCCGGTGCTGGCCTTATCGGCAAACTCGGCCAGATCACGGATTTGCTCCGGGCTCAGCCCTGTGGTGCCCACTACGGGCCGCACTCCGTAGGCAATGGCCACCCGCACCGACTCGTACACGGTATCGGGGTGGGTGAAGTCCACCATCACCGCCTGCCCTTCGCTTTGGGCCGCCACGAGGGTGGCCTCTAGATCATTCATGACGGGCACTTCTAGGGGCCGAAAGCTAATTACCTCGCCAATGTCTTGGCCGAGGATGTCGGGCTTTTTGTCGATGGCTCCCACCAAGGTCATATCCTCGGCTTGGGCCACGGCCTTAATCACCTCTCGGCCCATTTTGCCGCAGGCTCCGTTGACGACAACGGGAATTTTGGTTTGGGTGGTCATAGGAATCTAGAGTTTCTCTGCCAGGGATTTGAGGTATTCGGTGTTCACACCGGACTCGCGGGGGAGGGCAATTTTGCCGGTGCGGGCAATTTCGCGCAGGCCAAAGCGGTTCAGCACTTGCACAATGGCCACCATTTTGCCCGGATCGCCCACCACTTCCAGGGTGAGGGAATCCTCAGACACATCCACCACCCGAGCCCGGAAAATTTGGGCCAGTTCGATCACCTCGGAACGGTTGGCGCTGGTGGCGTTCACCTTCAGCAGCATCAATTCGCGCTCCACGCAGGGAATGTAGGTGACATCGTTGACCTTGATGACGTTGATTAGCTTATAGAGCTGCTTGGTGAGCTGCTCAATCACCTGTTCATCCCCGGGAACCACCATGGTGATTCGGGATACACCGCTTTTCTCCGCTGGGCCAACCGCCAGACTTTCGATATTGAAGCCTCGACGGGCAAACAACCCGGCAATGCGGGTGAGAACTCCGGCCTCATCTTCCACCAGCACGGACAGGGTGTGCTTGATGGACTGGGGAGCCGCAGGGATGGAGGCGGACAGGGTGGCAGTGTTCACCATAGGACAGGGAAAAGGATGGGCTAGAGGTTGGGCAATGAGCCTTGCGGCGGGGGGACGAAGGGGCTGGATGACCTCGAACACGCGAACGAGGACAATGCTATCCCGAACATCCGCAAACCATTATGATACCCCGAAAACCTCGCTGCATCAGCAAGGAGAACAAGGGGGCCACCATGGCGTCAGGCATCCCACCGTCGGTGGATGATCCGGGGTTAGCCGCCATCGGGTTGGGCCTCGGCTAGGGCTCAGGGGACGCCCCCGCCTCTTCGCCTTTCTCGGGTTTCAGCAAGGGGAAGGCGATCACATCGCGGATGCTGGCGCTGTCGGTGAGCAACATCACCAGGCGGTCGATGCCGATGCCTTCGCCGCAGGTGGGGGGCATCCCGTGTTCCAGGGCGGTGAGGAAGTCCTCATCGACCCCGGTGGCTTCTACGTCCCCAGCAGCTTTGCGGGCGGCTTGTAGTTCAAAGCGGTGGCGCTGGTCGATGGGGTCGGTCAACTCCGAGAAGCCGTTGGCGGTTTCCCGTCCGGCCACAAATAGCTCGAACCGTTCGACCACCCCCAGTTTGCTGCGGTGGGGCTTGGAGAGGGGCGAAATTTCGACGGGGTGATCGATCAAAAACGTGGGCTGAATCAGGGTTTCCTCGATTTTCTGCTCAAACACCTCGTTCAGCAGTTGGCCAATGGAATCGCAATCCTCCACCCCATGTAGGTTGAGGGGTTTCACCGCCGCCTTGGCCGCCTCCAAGGTCGAAAACCCACGGAAATCCAAGCCCGTGTGCTCTTTGACGAGGTCGTGCATGGAGAGCCGCTTCCAGGGGGGCGTGAGGTCGATATCTACGCCCTGGTAGGTGATCTGCGTTGTCCCCAAAATGTCCTTGGCCAGGGTCGCCACCAAGTCCTCGGTGAGATCCATAAAGTCGTGGTAGTCGGCGTAGGCTTGGTAGAACTCGACGCTGGTAAATTCGGGGTTGTGGCGGGTGGAAACGCCCTCGTTGCGGAAAATGCGGCCAATTTCAAACACCTTTTCAAAGCCGCCCACCACCAGGCGCTTCAGGTGCAGCTCCGTGGCGATGCGCAGGTACAACTCCATCTCCAGGGTGTTGTGATAGGTGATGAAGGGCCGCGCCTCGGCCCCACCGGCCTCGCTTTGCAACACCGGGGTTTCAATTTCCAAAAAGCCCCGATCTTCTAAATAGCGGCGAATGCCCGTGGTAATCAGCGCCCGCTTGCGGAAGGTGTCGCGCACGGTGGGGTTCACGATCAAATCCACGTAGCGCTGACGGTAGCGCTTGGCCACATCGGTCAACCCGTGCCACTTGTCGGGCAGGGGCAGCAGTGCCTTGGTGAGCATGGCGTAGCGCTGCACCTTAATAGAAAGCTCGCCCTTATCCGTGCGCTTAATCGTCCCCGTGACGCCAATGATGTCGCCCACATCGGTGAGCTGCTTCAGGTGGTCAAAGGCTTTTTCATCCTCAGCCCCCATGTGCTCCTGGATGGTGGCTTTCTCCAGATAAAGCTGAATCGTGCCCGATTCGTCCTGCAAGCCAAAGAAGGCCAGCTTGCCAAACACCCGCCGCGCCAAAATCCGCCCCGCAATGGAGATCGTATCCGCCACCTCCTCCCCAGCGACTAGGTCAGCGTATTTCTCCTGAAGTTGGGCCGTTTGGTGGGTGACATCCCAGCGATAGGCAAAGGGATCTTGCCCCACCTGCTTCAGGTCGTCCACCTTTTGCAAACGGGCGGCGCGAATTTCTTCGAGGCTAGAGGCACTTTGACCGGAACGGGTAGCGTCGGAGGACATGGTTGGCAGGGCTTAACGATAGGGTGTAGGAGCGGCAATCAAATCCACAAACGCCCATTATAGGAGCCTTGCGCACCGGGCTGATAGCCGTTCTTGGGGGATTCCTCCGAGGGAAGACGCAGCCCTAGTCATGCCACGTCGGCACGCCTGCTCCATCCCTTGGCCCGCTGCTGCCCATGGGATAAGCAGCGGTAGACGGACATTTGACTGAATTTTGCGTAATTTTGCTTAAGTTTAGGGAACGGTGACATTGGGCCGCTTTACCCCATAGATGCGACATTGCGGGGGCAAGATCGGCAATCGAATCCCGTCGTTAGCCCTTAGAATAGGTTGGATTTTCTCACCACCCCTGCTGCTTATGCCTCGCCGCGACGATATCAAAAAAATTCTGCTGATTGGCTCCGGCCCCATTGTGATTGGCCAAGCCTGCGAGTTTGACTACTCCGGCACCCAGGCTTGTAAAGCCTTGCGGGAAGAGGGCTACGAGGTGGTGTTGATCAACTCCAACCCGGCCACGATTATGACCGACCCGGAAACGGCGGATCGCACCTACATTGAGCCGCTGACCCCGGAAATTGTGGAGCGGGTCATCGAGCGGGAACGGCCCGACGTGATGCTGCCCACCATGGGCGGCCAAACGGCGCTGAACATTGCCGTGGCCCTGTCGAAAAACGGCGTGCTAGAGCGCTACGGCGTGGAACTCATCGGGGCGAAGCTGGAAGCCATTGAGATGGCCGAGGATCGCAAGCTGTTCAAGGAAGCCATGGAGCGGATTGGGGTGGGGGTGTGCCCCTCCGGCTTGGCGGAAACCATGGAGGAGTCTAGGGAGATTGCCAAGCAAATCGGCAGCTTTCCGCTGATTATTCGCCCCGCCTTCACCATGGGCGGCACCGGGGGCGGCATTGCCTACAACCAGGAAGAATTTGAAACCATCGCCCGCTCTGGCCTGGATGCCAGCCCGGTGTCGCAGATTTTGATTGAGCAATCGCTGCTGGGCTGGAAGGAATACGAGCTGGAGGTGATGCGCGACCTGGCAGATAACGTGGTGATTATCTGCTCCATCGAAAACTTCGATCCCATGGGTGTGCATACGGGGGACTCCATCACCGTGGCCCCGGCCCAAACCCTCACCGATAAGGAGTACCAGCGGCTGCGGGATGCGTCGATTAAGATCATCCGCGAGATCGGCGTGGAAACGGGCGGATCGAACATTCAGTTTTCGGTCAACCCCGACAATGGGGAGGTGATCGTGATCGAGATGAACCCCCGTGTGTCGCGCAGTTCGGCCCTGGCTTCCAAGGCGACGGGCTTCCCCATTGCCAAGTTTGCGGCCAAGCTAGCGGTGGGCTATACGCTGAATGAAATCTCCAACGACATCACCCAAAAAACCCCGGCCAGCTTCGAGCCGGCCATTGACTACGTGGTGACGAAGATCCCCCGCTTTGCCTTCGAGAAATTCCCTGGCACCTCCAACACCCTGACAACGCAGATGAAGTCCGTGGGCGAGGCGATGGCCATCGGGCGGACGTTCCAAGAATCCTTCCAAAAGGCGCTGCGTTCTTTAGAAATTGGCCGAGCGGGCTGGGGCTGCGACCGGGCCGAAAAACTGCCCAGCCTCAACGAAATTCGCCCCAAGTTGCGTACCCCCAACCCAGAGCGGGTGTTTGAACTGCGCCACGCCATGCAGTTGGGCCTGACGGTGGACGACATCTACCAGCTCACCAGCATTGACCCCTGGTTTTTGCGCCAGCTCGAAGGACTACTGAAAACCGAG
>JALQST010000379.1 GCA_023264315.1 Nodosilinea sp. BSH.14 | reverse complement strand
AACCCCTGTTCATAGAGCTTGAAGGGTTCGTCGGTGCTATGGGCCGACATCGCCTCCACCCGTCCGCTGATTAAATCCTCTGGGGCAAAGGTGTGGGGCAACAAGGTGATGCCATCCATGGGCACCAGTTCCGCCTGTAAGTAGGCCAACAGTTCCTTGGCGTGGGGTTCCAGCATCACCCGCCGCCCCGCTAGGTCATGCACCGAGCCAATCCCCGATTCCAGTAGGGACAAAAACACCAGGGGAGGGAGAATGCTGAAAAATCGCCGCCAGGGCCACCACGGGCTGCCCCGCGCTTCGCAGCAGCAGCAAATCTGAAGTAGCTACCCCAAAGTCGGCCTGCCCTTGCAACACCCGCTGCACCGGTGGACTGCCATCGTCGGGGGCTTCCACAATGGAAACATCGAGACCCGCCGCCTCGTAGAAGCCCTGCTGCTGGGCCACATAGTAGCCCGCAAACTGAAACTGGTGCTTCCACTTCAACTGCAAAACCACGGGATCCAAGGCATCGCTTGGATCGACGGGCACCGGTTCCACGGGCAGCTTTTCCCAGGGCGGCGGAGTCAGGGGGGCGGGTTCCAAAGCCTAAATTCCGGGTGAATACCCCAGACCCAACACCAGCACTAGCCCCCCAGGAAAGCCACCATCGGGCGACGCCACAGGCAACATGACCACCAGCCCCAAATCTGGCGATTGGCCCCCAGCCCCACTCAGCCCTAGGCACCATCGCCCTAGAATTCGGTTCAGCCCTTGCAACAGCCTCATTACTGCCTACCCATCCCTGGCCCTGGCCTTGAATCATCCACCCTTAGGATGCCTGCTTTGGGGCCAAACCATGCAGGGATCTGAAGCCATGGGGAGAGGATCTGGGGGTGAGGTTACGGATCCTGGCGAAGTTGCTGCTCCACGGTGCTAATAGCGGCATTCACGGCAGCGAGACGGGCTTCCAGGGAATCGCGGAAAGCTTTCATCATTTCGAGCTTGTATTGCTGGTACTGCCGCCGAGACTCGGCGCTGGGGGGCATACAAAAGGGAGGAAAGAACATGACATTAACGAGAAAAGGCCATTTTTATTATGGCCACAAGTTTTTATGGCCACAAGTTTTGTTTAGGGGACGACCGAGGGCGGTTCCCCTCGACGGGCCTGTGGGATGTTCGAGAGATAGATCAGGGGCTAAATCGGGGACAGATCGGGGGCAGGGCGTGAAAGACGGACTGACGAACCTGAGCAATACCGTGGTGGTGGCGGGCTGTAACCCAGCGCTGTCCCTCTGAGTATGGGCGGCGGAGCGCTGGCATCCTGACCTGCGGTTACATCTGACCTTTGCCCATAGCCAAGCGGCTTTGCAGCGCTTGCTGCGGGGCAAAACAGGTTCACCTCGCCGGAATGCACCTGTTTTGCCCCCAGTCTCAAACCTTTAACCTGCCCTTTGTGCGTCAAGCCCTGGCGGATTACGGGCTGGATCAGTCAGCGGTGGTCGTGAATTTAGGGATCTGACAGGAGGGCCTGCTGGTGGCCCCCGGCAACCCCAAGGGCATTCGCGGGGTGGCCGACCTCAACCGAGGGGATGTGGTTTTGATCAACCGAGAACTGGGGGCTGGCAGTCGCCACATCCTCGACCAAGCTATGGCTACTGTGGGGTTACGGTGGGATTGGCCGATGCCCACCAGGCCGTAGCAGAGGCGATTGTGGCCGGACGGGCCGATGGGGGGTGAGTGCGGCCTCCGTCGCCGAGACCTTTGGCCTGGGGTTCCTTCCCCTGCAATCCGCCCACTACGACCTCGTGACCCTCAAACCCTACCTGGAGGATCCCCCGGTTCAGAAACTTTTGGCCACCCTCAGCCATCACCGGGTTCTGTCTCAGCTAGAACGCCTAGGTGGGTACGATACCCCGATCACCGGAGAAGTGATCGCCACCGTCACAGCCTAGTGCAGTGTCAAGACTAAGAATTAGGGCTTTGACAGGCTCAGCCCGAACGTGTCTTTTACAGTCGTCCTGAGCTGTGAGCCTGTCGAACAGTCGAAGGACTTTGCGGATATCTGCAACCCTAAAATTTAACCCTGACAAACCACTAGCCTCGTCTACCCCAGGGCTAGGCCTGGGGATCGTCCTGGGTTTCAGTCTGGGGATTCAGGTTGGGCAAAGCAATAGCCCCGTCATCAGCTACGTAGTAGGTGTCTCGTCCACTCGTTTTAGCTTGGTAAAGGGCGTGGTCGGCGGCGGCAATCAAAGCACTGGAAAAGCGCTGGGGCTGGGGCACCCCCGTAGCAATACCCATGCTCAGGGTGACGTGCTGCTGGGGTACAGATCGGTGGGGAAGGGCCAAATCGGCCAACAACTGGCGTATGTGCTTGGCCACCGCAATGGCTCCCTGAGTATCGGTGTGGGGCAGAATGATGACAAACTCCTCCCCCCCATAGCGGGCCACCAAATCCGCCGGGCGCTGGGCCGCCCGCTGCAACACCTGGGCCAACTGCTTTAGGCACTCGTCCCCGGCCTGGTGGCTAGGTATCGTTGTAGGGTTTGAAGTAGTCCGCATCCCACAGAATCAGGCTGACGGGCTGCTGCTCCCGGCCTAGGCGGTACCATTCCTGGTTCAGATCGGCATCAAAGTAGCGGCGATTGGCGGTTTGGGTGAGGCCATCGATGTGGGCCAACCGCTGCAATTCTTGGTTGAGTTGGGTCAGTTCTAGGTTCCGTTCCTCCACCCGTTGTTCCAACTGGGTGAGACTATCCCTCAACTGATTCGCCATAATCGCAAAGGATCGGGATAGTTGCCCAATGGCATCGGATCGGTCGGTTTGAATGGGTTGATCCCACTGGCCGTGGGTAATGGCCTGGGCACTTTGGCTGAGGTTATCAATGGGACGCACCACCCAGCGGGCCACTATTGCAGCCCGAAGGCTAGTTAGGACAGGATAGGGGTGTTGTTTTCACCCCTCCCCCTCTGATGCCTGCTCCCTACA
>JALQST010000378.1 GCA_023264315.1 Nodosilinea sp. BSH.14 | reverse complement strand
CTGAATAAATAGCAGCAAGCTTATTCAGAGAAAGCCGCCCTAAAAGGGCGGGGCTTGAAACCCATTATTTTTGGTCATCCAAAGGGCAAGGGGGGCGAAGGAAGTAGGGAATGAAGGCAGAAACCCGATGTCATGGATCCAATCTTACGCCTATTGCTCGGGTATTTTTCGCAGCACAACCGTGAAATTAGGGATGTTTAGACCTCTATTTATCGAGAGTATACTAAACGAATACCGCTTGACCTTGCAGAACCCCCTTAGGTATGACGCTGTCCTCCTCAGAACCCCGTCGTCGTAGCATTGCCGTTGCCCTCGCCTGGTGTGGGGTAATCTGTCCAGGTATTCATAAGTTTTATCTTGGCCAACCTGGGTGGGGCGTTGTCTATCTATTGCTCGGGATGACGCCATTGAGGCCCATTCCCCACATTGCCTGTGCCCTCGAAGGGGCGTGGCTGTTGGGGCGTCCCCCCGAATTCTTCGGGGCAGAGGCAGCAAAGTCCGCGCCCCCGGCTAAACCGGCCCCTCCCATCGATCCCAAGCAGATGAACGCCCTCGGGGTGGCGCTGCGGGAGTTGGATCGCTTGCGCCAGGAGGGGCTGATTTCCGAGGCGGAATTTGAGCAAAAACGTCGTCAACTGCTGGATCAGGTGGGCTAATGGGGGCGCTAGCACGGGTCTTTCAGCAATGGCAGCAGCTTCAGGGCTCAAGCTCAGCTCTAGGCCAACGGCTGGCCCAGGATCGGGCCTATCGGCTGACCTCGGTAGCGGAGGTGGCCCAGGCCGCTGAGGCTGGGTTTCGGCTGGATGTGAACCGGGCCACCGTGGATGACTGGCTGCGGCTGCCGGGACTTTCCATTCGGCAGGCCCAGGTGTTGGTAGACCTGCGGCAGAGCGGCGTGAGCTTCCACGCCCTAGAGGACATCGCCGCCGCCTTGGGGGTGGCGGTGCAGACCCTTCAGCCCTTGGCCCCGGTGCTTTCCTTTTGCTACTACGATGACCTCAGCCCCCTGGTGATTCACCCGGTGGCCATCAACCAAGCCACCCTGGCCGACCTAGGCCGAGTGCCTAGTCTGTCGCCCGCCCTAGCCCAGGCCCTGCTGAAGGAACGCCAGCGCCGTGGCCCCTTCCGCAGCATGGCGGATCTTCAGCGGCGGCTCAATCTCTCTGCCGACACCATCGCCACCCTGATGCACTACCTGCGCTGCTAGGGTGGCCCTAACGCCGGAGGCTGTCGGCGTGGTCGAGGAACCAGGCATAGGTTTTTTCAATGCCCGTTTTGAGGTCAATTTTGGCCTGCCAGCCCGCCGCCGTTAAGCGGGAGACATCCAGCAGTTTGCGCGGGGTGCCGTCGGGTTTGGTGGTGTCAAACACTAGATCCCCGTCGTAGCCCACTACGGCTTGAATCGTCTGCGCTAGTTCCTGGATGGAAACCTCCTGCCCAGTGCCCACGTTGATGAAGTCCATCTCGTTGTAGGTGTTCATCAAAAACACCAGGGCATCGGCCAGATCGTCTACATAGAGAAATTCCCGTAGGGGCGTACCCGTGCCCCACACCGGTACCGTGGGCTGGTTCTGGAGTTTAGCCTCATGAAACTTCCGCATCAGGGCCGGGAGAACGTGGGCATTATCGAGATGGAAGTTATCGTTGGGGCCATAGAGGTTGGTGGGCATGGCCGAGATAAAGTTGGCCCCGTACTGGCGGCGATAGTTTTCGCAGAGCTTGAGTCCGGCAATTTTGGCGATGGCGTAGGGCTCGTTGGTGGGTTCCAAAAAGCCCGTCAGCAGATAGTCTTCCCGCATCGGCTGGGGGCACAGTTTGGGATAGATGCAGGACGACCCTAAAAACAGCAGCTTGTTCACCCCGTGGTGGTGGGCGCTGTGAATGACGTTGGCGGCCATCATCAGGTTGTCGTACAAAAATTCCGCCCGGTAGGTGTTGTTGGCCTGGATGCCCCCCACCTTGGCCGCCGCCAGGAACACATACTCCGGTTGTTCCTGGGCAAAAAAGGAGTCCACGGTGGCCTGATAGCGCAAATCCAAATCCTGACTGGTGGGTAGCACGAGATTGTGGTATCCCTGGGCCTGGAGGGCTCGCACCACCGCACTGCCCACCAGCCCCCGCGCCCCGGCCACGTAGATTTTGGCGGACGGATCCATAGGCGATGGGGAGGAGGTCAATGGCATGGGTCGTTCAAGACAAGACTGTAACGAGTGTAGCCCTAGTTCCAGCAGAAATAACGATCAGCTTAGAGCCAGCGTTTGCGCCATTGGGACGTGGGCGCAAGGGACGATTGGGCCTGCTCCTGCTGGCGGCGCTGGCGAATGATATCGGCGCTGTCTCGCAGGGTGGGATCGCGGTAGGGCACGACGGCGCGGGTTTGCAGGTGTTCCTGTTCCTGCTGGGACAGGGCAGCCAGACCATCGGGCGACCACTGGGCCAGGGTTCCCGGCCACCGCCGACCAGCGGCAGCAATGGGGCCGATCTTGAGGCCAACTTCCAAAAAACCAGCCCGCACCGCCGCCGCACAGGAATAGGTCGCCAATTTCCCCTGGGGGGCCAAGCAGCGAGCCACCTGCCGCATAAAGTCCACCGTCCATAATTCAGGGCAATGGGGCGGCGAAAACGGGTCAAAGAAAATCACATCGGCCTGAAACCCTTCATCCGCCAAGATTTGAATCGTTTGACGGGCATCCCCTAGACGCAGTTCCGCTTGCAGGGGTGGCGCATTCACCTGTCCTCGGTCGGCCAGTTGGGCCACTAGATCCTGAATATCTGGTGGCCAGCGATCCACTAGGCCCGTCGCTACGGCCTGTTTGGGTACTCGGCTATCTAGCTCTAGCCCCACTAAATGTACCCGGCACTGGGGATTCACCCGCTGAACGGTGGCCAGGGCGGCGGCAGTGTTGTAGCCCAAGCCATAGCAAACATCCAGTAAGCGCAGAGAATCTGCCTGGGCTAGCTGCGTCAGATC
>JALQST010000377.1 GCA_023264315.1 Nodosilinea sp. BSH.14 | reverse complement strand
CCATGGATCAATCCCTCAAGGCCGGGGAGCGGGTGCGGCTGAACCAGGTGGGCCTGTTTGCCGACGGGGTAGCGGTGCGCCAGGTGGGGGAAGAAACCTTCCGCCTGTGCCAGCAGTATGTGGACGACATCATCCTGGTCAGCACCGACGATACCTGTGCCGCCATTAAGGACGTGTTTGAGGACACCCGCTCGATTTTAGAACCCGCCGGAGCCTTGGCCATTGCCGGAGCCAAAGCCTACGTGGAGCGCGAGGGCATCACCGACCAAACCCTGATCGCCGTGGCCTGTGGCGCGAATATGAACTTTGATCGGCTGCGGTTTGTGGCGGAACGGGCGGAAATTGGCGAACAGCGGGAGGCCATCTTTGCCGTCACCATCCCCGAAACGCCGGGGAGCCTAAAGGCGTTCTGCGAATGCCTGGGCACCCGCAACCTCACGGAATTTAATTACCGCATTGCCGACAATAACGAAGCCCATATTTTTGTGGGTCTCGAAGTTCAAGGCCGCGCTGATGCCGAAAAAATGATTCAGGTGTTTGAATCCAAGGGTCTCAAAACCCTCGATCTCACCGATGATGAGCTTTCCAAAATGCACCTGCGCCACATGGTCGGCGGCAAGTCGGCCCTCGCCCATAATGAACTAATCTACCGTTTTGAATTCCCCGAACGGCCCGGTGCCCTGATGAAATTCGTCAATGCCATGAGCCCCGATTGGAACATCAGCCTGTTCCACTACCGCAACAATGGATCAGACTATGGCCGCATCGTCACTGGCATTCAGGTGCCCCCCGACGAAATGGAACAGTGGCAAGCATTTCTCGATAACCTGGGCTACCAATACTGGGACGAAAACCAAAACCCCGCCTACAAGCTGTTTTTGGGTTGACACCTGGCTGACTGACACAATGCCGAAAAGCCTTGATCTCTGGTAGGTTGGGCGCAACGAAGCAGAACCCAACGCTCGCCGAGGACTTCGGGCTTGTTGGGTTCTGCGATCGCGCCCAACCTACTTTGGAGATGTGTCAGGCCATCAACCGCCGAAGTTCTAGCTTTAGGACAGCTTCGGCGGGCTAATCGTGGTGTGGACTGGGTTAGGGTTGGATATCCAAGGTAGTCTGAACCTCGCCCCCTTCACAGCCAATTCCCTTGATGTCGTACTCCCCAGCCGGAATTTCTTGCAGAATGTACTGCCCACCGGGGGGAATCGTCGCCTCACCTAATTGATCAGGCCCCCAATTGTCCTCATCGGTTGGAGAGACGTAGAGCTCGCAAATTTCCTCATCCCCAGTATTCGTGAAGGTGAATTCCGGCACAATCACGACTTCTTCGGAGGCTGCATCACTTGCCATATCTTCCGTAGGCGCAGACTCTTCCGTGGTGGATGACTCCACGGACTCCTCCTCAGTGCAAGCAGAAATACTGACTATCATCCCCAGTAGCAGGGGTAGAATTACGAGGGGTTTAAAATTAAGCTTCATGATGACTCTCCCGGTTAGAGGGTTAGTGAATTCATGACTCCTTTGAGGTAGAGGGCATACCGGTTTCAACTAAACCCACCGAAAGAGCAGGGTGCTTACCCGACTCCCAGTCTCTTACGCAGAAAACCTGGAGAACTTAAATCTCGGCTATTAAAGCTCTTCTGTTCAAAGCAGATAGCTTCAGAAAATAGCTTGATTTCCGTAGAATAGGACACTCAAGCTTTTGATACGGATAGGGTTTGGCTGGAAGGCATTTTTAAGAGATAATACTTAGAACTGAATCTAAGGTTTACTTCACCTCAAAGGGAGTTATGCAGCCTCATTTTAGGCGATCTGGCAGGGGAGTCAATCCAAACTCTGTCCGGATTGAAGTCGAGCATTCCTCCCTTTCAAAATCTCTTCTTCCTAATTGACTGACAAAACTTGCTAGGATCCATATCTGTCGGAGGGTCAGGAGACCTGCCCCCTACATAAACCCGATACGGTAGGGGCGCGGTTTTCGCGCCCGATGCAGAATTTTTGGTCAGTCAACCAGATCTTCTCCAGGGAGACGGGATCTCGAGGGGACAAAAGCCCTAACCCCCGCTGACGGGGGGAATGAGTACCACTTCATCCCCCGGCTGAAGGAGGGTATCGGCGCTGACAAACTGAAGGTTGAGCCCGAGGCGGGTTTGGTTTCGCCAGGGTTCGAGGTGAGGATGATCGGCTAAGACCCGATCTAGCACCGCACCCACGGGGCTGTGGGGCGGAAAGTCCCATGTCACCTCCGGTACCCCGTAAGCCTCCTGGTAAATGGCAAAGAGCTTTACCGTCACGGTCGTGGCATCCATGGCAAGCACCGCCTCAAATCACGAGTAAACAATGACCCCTCATTGTAGGGCAGGCAGGATGCCTGCCAGAGAGACCGCCAAGATGGCTGTTCTACATTGGGTCTATGATCGGCTGAGGTGATCTAGAGGTGATCTAAATGTCCGGTCTACTTTGCCGGGTTGCCTTTGATGAGAGGTTATGGTTCACCATCACGGCCACCGCCACCCTAAAAATTGAAGCGGGCGACGCCGAATGTCCCTGTTGTTTAGATCCAGATCACCATGTCTAACCGCACCCTGACCTTGACCGATGGCCTGTACGATTACCTGGTGGCCCATTCGGTGCAGGAGCCCGAGATTTTGCAGGTTCTGCGCCAGGAAACGGCCCAGCACCCCATGGCCCAAATGCAGATTGCGCCGGAGCAGGGGCAGTTCATGGCCCTGTTGATTCAGCTCATGGGGGCGAAGAAAGCGCTGGAGGTGGGGGTATTTACGGGCTATAGTGCCCTGCGGGTGGCCCTAGCACTGCCGCCGGAGGGGCGTTTGGTCGCCTGCGATGTCAATGCCGACTATACGGCCATCGCCCAGCGCTACTGGGATCAGGCGGGGGTGGCCCACAAAATTGACCTGCGCCTAGCCCCAGCCACGGAAACCCTGGCCCACCTGATCGCTGAGGGGGAGCAAGAC
>JALQST010000376.1 GCA_023264315.1 Nodosilinea sp. BSH.14 | reverse complement strand
GCCAAAAAAGCCGCCGAACAAGCCCTGCGAGATACCGAAGCCAACTACCGCCAGATTATCGAAACGGCCCAGGAGGGTATTTGGATCGTTGATGCAGAAGCAAGACATCAATTTGGAAACGATGCCCTACTCAGAATGCTGGGCTACACAGCGGAGGAAATGGAAGGGCGCACGTTGTTTGATTTCTTCCCGCCTTCACTCTATCCCCAGATCCAAGAGCTGCTCCAACGGCGTCAATCTGGCATCTCCGAAACCAATGAGGTGCCGTTTTCGCGGCGCGATGGCACTACCCTATGGACGATCTCCTCATCAACGCCCCTGTTTGATGAGGCGGGGCACTATGTTGGGGCCATGGCCATGATCACCGATATCACGGATCGCAAATTGGCCGAAGAAGCGATCCAGGCAGAAAACGCCTTTCGCACCTTAATTTTGGAAAACCTGGCGGAAGGGCTGTGTGTGTGCCATGCCTGCCCAGATTTCCCCTTTGTTGCGTTCACCATCTGGAATCCCCAAATGGAGGTGATTACGGGCTATACCCAAGCCGAAATTAACCAACTGGGCTGGTATCAAACGCTCTACCCCGATCCAGCGGTGAGGGATCGGGCCATTGCCCGCATGGCCGCCATGCGCACGGGAGATCATATCCTGTCCGAGGAATGGACGATTCGCCACCGGGATGGCCGTAATCGCATCCTGTCTATCACCACTTCTCTGCTGCCCACCGCTGACGGGTCAGCCAACGTTCTGGCGGTCATGCAAGACATCACCGAGCGTCGTCAGGCGGAGCTAGAGTGCCAGCGCCTCCTGCAAGAACTGGCTGGGTTTAAGCTGGGGCTAGACGAAGCGGCGATTGTGGCCATTACCGATGCGGCGGGCGTGATCACCTACGTTAACCAGCGGTTTGTCGAAATTTCCGGCTATAGCGAGGCGGAGTCCATCGGGCAAACTCACCGCATGGTCAATTCTGGCGTTCATCCCTCCAGCTTCTTTGCCGACCCGTGGGCCACCATCAAGCAGGGCCAAACCTGGCGCGGCGAAGTGTGCAACCGGGCCAAGGATGGCAGGCTGTATTGGGTGAGCAGCACCATCGTGCCGTTTTTAGACAGGGACGGCAAGCCAGAGCGCTACCTGGCGATTCGGTTTCATATCACTGAGCGCAAGCAATTTCAACTGTTGTTGCAAGAAAACCTGCAACTGCTCCAGGGCATTACCCAGGCCCAGTCGCAGTTTATTACCGCCCAAAACCGCCTAGAAATTTTTGAAGGGCTGTTAGCGACCTTATTAGACTTTACCGATAGCGAGTATGGCTTCATTGGTGAGGTGCTGTTCCGGGAGGATGGAACGGCCACCATGGAAGAAAGCTTCATGAAAATTCGCGGGGTTCCCTATCTCAAAACCCACAGCATTACCAACATTGCCTGGGATGAGAACACCCAAAAATTCTATGAAGACAACTATGATAGCGAACGTTGCTTGGCCGCCGGAGCCAATGCCTACCTCAGCAAGCCTATCCGCCTCAAGCATCTCGAGACCACCATCCGCACCCTGCTCCTAGAACACCCTCACTGCTAACTTTGGAATTGAATGCGAAGGTCAGAGATTTGATGAACCCAGGGTCAGACTCCCCATCATCCTCGATGCCACGGGGGGAAATTCCCTTGGCGGTAGATACGTCTTGGCTGGCGCTGATGGTGGGCAATAGTCGTCTGCACTGGGCGGCCTTTGCGGGCACTCAATGGTTGGGCACGTGGCACACCCCCCACGGCACGTTGGCCCAGGGGCAAGGGTTGATCGAAGCGGGCTTTGCCGATTGGGCCTGGGCCGATTGGGCGGTGGAAGGTGGGGAAGGGACAGCGGCAGGGGGCTCTGGGTTGAGGCCGATTCCCCTGCTTTCAAGGGCTACGTGGCCGGAACTTTGGCTGGCATCAGTGGTGCAGGATCAGGGGGCCATCTGGGCCGCTTATGATCGTTGCACCGTGGTGACAACGGATGAGGTGCCCCTCGGCAACCGCTACCCAACCTTGGGGGTAGATCGGGCCTTGGCCTTGGTGGGTGCTGGGGATGTCTACGGCTGGCCGGTGCTGGTGGTAGACGGAGGCACCGCGCTCACCCTCACCGCCGGGGCGGATCAGCAACTGGTGGGTGGGGCGATTTTGCCCGGGCTGCGGGCTCAATTTCGCGCCCTCCATGACTACACCGACGGCCTGCCCCTGGTAGCTCCCACCCTTGCGCCCCTGCCTCCCCGTTGGGCCACCACCACGGCGGCGGCGATGGTCAGTGGGGTGGTATATGGCCAACTGGCGGGACTACGGGATTTTATTGCCGACTGGCGACACCATTACCCCCAGGGGCCGGTCATCTTCACCGGGGGCGACGGAGCCACCCTCGCCACGGCATTGATTGCCCAAATCCCCGCCTGGAGGGAGTTCCTCCGCGTCGATTTGGCCCTGATATTTTGGGGCCTACGGGTTTGCCGCCAAGGACAATGGACGACCCATCCCCCCGGTCGGCGGTGAAGATTAGCGGGGGTGCCCGTTGTCAAACTGGATCTGTCCTGGAAACCGGGCCACCACGGGCGGCGTCATGAATCTTGCTTCCCCCAGAACGATCCACCCCCCAGAACTCCCTATGCAAAAGACCTGTTGTGAGATAGGGGATAATGGCCCCTAGATCAAGTTAATCCAGTTGTGCCGTGCTGAATCTCCACCGTGCCCTGCAGAGTGACCGTCTCCTGCGTGCCTTGACCGGTTTGAACTGGAAAGCCGTTGAGGAACTGGAACTCACCTTCGCCCAAGTGTTGGCCAACGCAGAGGAGCCCCATCGGAGCCCATGGCCTCGTCAACGGGCGAGTGGAGCAGGACGAAAACCCACGTTAGCGACCGTTGAGGCGAAGTGGTTCTTCATCTGGTTCTCCTTCAAGGTGTATCCCACCTTTGATTTAGCCAGTCTCGTGTTTGACCTGGATCGCGATCAGGCCAA
>JALQST010000375.1 GCA_023264315.1 Nodosilinea sp. BSH.14 | reverse complement strand
CCTAAAAAAGGACATCAGCACCGCCTACAATGTCCTAGATCCAGACGCTGGGGTAGCATTGCGAGGGTTGTTTATCATTGACCGAGAGGGCATCCTTCAGCACGCCACCATCAACAACCTGGCCTTTGGCCGCAACGTAGACGAAACCCTGCGAGTCCTCCAGGCGATTCAGCACGTCCAAAGCAACCCCAACGAAGTGTGCCCGGTGGACTGGCAGCCGGGGGGCAAAACCATGGTGCCCGACCCCGTCAAGGCCAAGGATTTCTTTGCTGCGGCTGAGGAGTAGCGGGTCATGATTTACAGCATTAGCGCGTTTTCCCAATGACTGCGGCTTCCGACCTCTCCCCCTGGCAAATTTGGTGGCAGCACGGGCTACCCCGTCCGGCGCGGTTGGGGTTGGCCCTCGGCTCTGGCATGCCAGACTTTGCGCTGCTGGATGTCACCCACCAGCGCACGGTGAGACTGGCCAACTGGCGTGGTAAGCAGCCCGTGGTGCTGGCCTTTACCCGTATCTTTGCCGAGGGGGTGTATTGTCCCTTTTGCTATCCCCACATCATGGCCCTAAATGCGGCCTACCCACGCTTTCGGGATGGGGGAACCGAGGTATTGATGATCGCCAGCCTGACGCCCCGCCAGGGAAAGGCCGTGGTGGAGGACTTGCAGCTTACCCTGCCCCTCCTGTGCGACCCTGGGGGAGACAGTTTTCGCCAGTACCACACCGGGCAAGCCCTCGGTGCTCCCCTCCCCGCCCAGTTTGTGCTGGATGCCCAGGGGCAACTGCGCTATGGGCATTGGTTTTCCTTTTTGCACCACAATGCTGAGCCGGAAACGTTGCTGGCCGCTGTCGCCAAACTGTGATTCTCCTACCCCGTAACCATGTGGACTGCCATTGCCCAACACATTAGTGCCCAAACCGGGACGGCCTTTACGGTGGCAGATCGACGATCCGTGGGTGGGGGCTGCATTAACCAGACCTACCAGATTAGTGACGGTCGCCAGCGGTTTTTCCTGAAGCTAAACCGGGCCACCCAGGTGGCGATGTTTGAGGCGGAGGCGCTGGGGCTGAAGGACATGGACGACAGCCAGACCATCCGCGTCCCCCGGCCCATCTGCTGGGGCACCGCCGAGGATTCGGCCTACCTGGTGCTGGAATGGTTGGACTTAGGGCAGGCCAGCCCAGCCTCCTGGCGGCGCATGGGAGAACACCTGGCCGCTCTGCACCGTGTCACCCATCGTCAAGGGTTTGGCTGGCACCGGGGCAACACCATCGGGACCACGCCCCAGCCCAACCCCTGGACGACCAACTGGCTAGCATTTTTTCGAGATCATCGTCTAGCCCACCAGTTTGCTCTGGCCCGACGGCGGGGTGGGCATTTCCCCCGTCAGCAGGCGCTCTTGCAGGCGTTGCCGGATCTCCTCGCGGGGCATCACCCCCGCCCCGCCCTCGTCCATGGCGATCTGTGGTCGGGCAATGCGGCGATGACCCCAGCGGGGGAGCCGGTGATCTTCGACCCCGCCACCTACTACGGCGATCGCGAGGTAGATCTGGCCATGACCGAACTCTTTGGCCGTTTTCCCACCGCCTTCTACGAGGGCTACCAGACCGCCTATCCCCTAGCGGCGGGCTATGCCCAGCGCAAAATGCTGTACAACCTCTATCACATCCTCAACCACTTCAATCTGTTTGGCGGTAGCTATGAAGCCCAGGCCAATCGGATGATGGAGCAACTATTGCCCTAATCGGGTCTCTGACGGAAAATCACCCCCGGGCAGGGGCAGGGCGGGCGGAAACGTGCCACACTTTTTAACGTATGGTTTGTAACGTATCGTTAATTTTTTGCTCCCATGCTGATTCTGTCTGCCACCAACGGCAACAACCTGGCCCTGGCCCGCGCCTTTGCCAAGGAAGCCGCCCAGCAAGGCGTGACCGCTGAGGTCATCAGCCTGCCCGATCTACACTTATCCCTCTACGACTCGGTGTCCACCGACGCTGGCCCCGGCTTAGCCCACCTGGCCCAAGCCCTCCGCCAGCACCAAGGGCTAGTGGTCTGTGCGCCGGAATACAACGGATCCATTCCTCCGGTGGTCAGCAATGCCATCGCTTGGCTCTCGGTCAGCACCGAGGATTTCCGATCCCTGTTCAATGCCCGTCCATCGGCCTTGGCCAGCCACAGTGGCAGCGGCGGGCAAAAGGTTGGCTTGGCCATGCGCCAGCAGCTCTCCCACCTCGGCTGTAACGTCCTCGGGCGGGAAGTGTTGGCCAATGCCCAAAAAGCCGCGAATCCCGAAGCCATTGCCGCCCTCGTGGCCCAGCTCGCCGCCCTCGAACCCACCTTTGCCCAAATGCGGGCAGCGGCCTAGGGGCAGCGGCCTCGGTCTTGGTTCAAAATCCTGGCCTAAAAGTCCTGGCCTAAAAGTCCTGGCCTATCCCTTAGGATCACGGCATAGGATGTTGGCACTGCCAAGACCGAGGTTCCCGTGACCGATCCCGACTATCCAGCCCAGTCTTCTCCCGAACAGCCCTTTCCTGAGCCTGCCCCCGCCGCCCCGCCCCCCAGGGAAACCCCCCAGGGATCATCCCAGGGCAGGCCTCGCGATGCCGCTGAAGGTACCTTACTGGGCCTGATCACCCTGGCCTTATACATGCTGTTCACCCTGCTTCCTGGCAGCAGCACCATGATGGTGGCTTGGCCCTGGGTGTTCCTGTGGCAGGTGGCCCTGGCCATGCCGATCCTCTGGCTGCTGTGGCAAGGGTGGCACCGACCGCTGCGAACCTTCGCCCTGGGGGCCGGGTTAGACGGAGTGGTAGCCCTGGCGGTGCTGGGGCTGGTGGTCTCCACCCTGGCGGCAGAATTTCGATCCCAAGCGCTGTGGTACGCCTGGGCCGCCTTGGGGGGCTTGGCCGCCCTCTATGCCCTCCGGGGATGGTTTACCACCACCGACCGGGTCAAAGCCACCCTCACCCTGCAAGGCTATCTGGCCCTAGCCT
>JALQST010000374.1 GCA_023264315.1 Nodosilinea sp. BSH.14 | reverse complement strand
CCCCCCGTCAACCCAGCCGTCCCCCCGCCATTGGCGAAACCCATCGGCTCACGCTGCAACTCTTTCAGCAGGGCCACAGTGTTGAGGCCATTGCTCACCAGCGCAACCTCAAACCCGCCACCATTCGCACCCATTTAGAGCAATTAATGATCAATGGCGAATCCATTAACTTAACGACCCTGGTCGCTCCCGACCGTCAACAGGCCATCCGTCAAGTTCTAGACACCCAGGAAGCCTTTTCCCTCACTGATCTACGCGAACGATTGGGGGAAAGCTATTCCTTTGATGAAATTCGTCTAGTGCGGGCTGATTGGCAGTATCAGCAAAAATCTATCCCCCTTGAGATCAACCATCCAGCGTTCTAAGAGGCCATTGAAATGTCTAATTAAATGTCTAAAATTAGGCGAGCAATGTTGAGGTAAATCAGCACCCCCAGAACGTCTACGGCGGTGGTGATGAAGGGGGCAGACATCAGGGCCGGGTCGAATTTGAGGGACTTGAATAGGAAGGGGAGGGCAGACCCGGCGAAGGAGGCGATCAGGGAAATGGCGATCAAACTCAACCCCACGGACAGCGCTACGCCCAGATTGCCCTCTAGGAAAAAGGCCCAGAGGGTGACGGCACTGCCCAGCAACAGGCCCAAAATCAGCCCCGCCAGGGTTTCGCGTCCGACGATGTAGGCCATGTCGGAGGGTTGCACGTCTTCGGTGTTGAGACCGCGAATGACCACGGTGGAGGACTGGGCACCGACATTACCGCCAGCCCCGATGAGTAGGGGAATAAAGGCGGTTAGGATCACCACCTGTTGGAGCAGGTCTTCCTGGCCCTTGATCACCGCACTGGTAGCGGTATTCGTCACCAGCAGCACCAGCAGCCACACCACCCGCTTGCGGGCTACGGTCAGCAGGTTGGTTTCAAAATAGTCATCCCCAACGGATTGCACCCCCCCGGCGGTGTAGATATCCTCGGTGACTTCCGCCTCAATCACGTCCATCAGGTCATCTACGGTGACGATGCCCACCAGGCGCTGTTCTCGATCTACCACGGGTAGGGCCAAAAAGTCGTAGTGCTGGATCAGCAGGGCGGCTTCCTCTTGGTCGGTGTCCGTCTGCACGTAGACGACCTCCTGGGTCATCAGGTCTTCTACCCGTTGATCGGGCTGCGCCACCACCAAATCCCGAAGGGAGAGCGTGCCCAGCAGCCGTCGGGAGTTATCGGTGACGTAGAGGGTGTAGATAGTTTCGGAACTGCGGGCAAGGCGGCGGATGCGGTCTAGGGCTTGGGCGGCAGTGAGGCTCCCCCGCAGGGTGACAAACTCGGAGGTCATGATCCGTCCGGCGCTTTCGTCGGGGTAGCCCAACAGCAGGGCTGTGGCCGAGCGCTCGGCAGGGCTCATATCCACCAACAACCGCCGCACCACCTTGGCGGGTAGCTCGTCAAACAACCGAGCCCGGTCGTCTGGCGACATGCGGTCTACAATCTCCAACACCTCCGGGTGCCGAAACTCCGTCAGCAAATTCTGCTGCACTCGGCTGGGTAGATACTCGTAAACCTCAATGGCCTCATCCTTGGGCAACAGCCGAAAGGCCACCGCCTGAGAAGTATCGGGCAGTTCGTCAATCATCTCGGCCACATCGGCGGGCTGGAGGGGAATCAGCATGGCCCGCACCTCGTCAAAGCGCCTGCTTTCTAGCAACCCCTGTAGCGATGCCTGGGCTGTATCTTGAACCATGGCCGTCTCCTGCCCCAACGCTTGTTAAGATAGCCTACATCGCCTCCCCGGCCCCTTAACCCTTTCTAAATCTAGGGCAACGCAGCGTCAGTCCCTGTCCGGTCACGGAGTTCCCTTCGGACACTCCAGTTCGGAAACCCGTACAGTGGGCTTTGTTGCTATTGATCCACGAACTAACGTAGATTAGCACTCGGAGCTTGAGAGTGCTAAGTTCCCGTTTGGTCTGAGCAGGCAAGAAATTCGCTCAGGCGTTCGTTGTACGTCGCTAAATCCCGGAGATTTTTGTATGGCCGCTATCACCCTAGCCGCATCCAGCGTTAAGCCCCTGGCTGATCGGGTTCTGATCAAAGTCAGCGCTTCTGAAGAAACCACCGCTGGCGGTATTCTGCTGCCCGACACCGCCAAAGAAAAGCCCCAGGTTGGCGAAATCACCGCCGTTGGCCCCGGCAAAACCGATGACAAGGGCAACCGTCTGACCGTTGAGGTCAAAGTTGGCGACAAGGTGCTGTACTCCAAGTATGCGGGCACCGACATCAAACTGGGCGGCGAAGAATATGTGCTGCTGTCTGAGAAAGATATTCTGGCCGTTCTGGGCTAAATCCCATTCGGTGAGTGGGTTCGGTGCATTCACGAAGTCATGCGCCCTACACCTTCACCGATAGGCTTTTCTACAAGCTTGAGAATCTAAGCGTTGGGTTCCACTTCGTTGCACCCAACCTACGGGTTCCTGGTTGCCTGCATCACCGATTTTTGTTTCGTTTCCTCCTACGTATTTTCGGAGATTTTGGTTCATGGCTAAGCGCATTATTTACAACGAAAACGCCCGTCGTGCCCTAGAGAAAGGCATGGATACCCTGGCTGAGGCCGTGGCTGTTACCCTCGGCCCCAAGGGTCGGAACGTCGTACTAGAGAAGAAGTTCGGCGCTCCTCAGATCGTCAACGATGGGGTGACCATCGCGAAGGAAATCGAACTGGAAGACAACATTGAAAACACCGGGGTAGCCCTGATTCGTCAGGCCGCTTCTAAGACCAACGACGCCGCTGGCGACGGTACCACCACCGCCACCGTGCTGGCCCACGCCATCGTCAAAGAAGGTCTGCGCAACGTGGCGGCGGGTGCCAACGCCATCTCCCTGAAGCGCGGCATCGACAAAGCCACCGCCTTCCTGGTAGACAAAATCGCTGAGCACGCCCGTCCGGTGGAAGATTCCAAGTCCATCGCCCAGGTGGGTTCTATCTCCGCTGGCAACGACGAAGAAGTGGGCGCGATGATCGCCG
>JALQST010000373.1 GCA_023264315.1 Nodosilinea sp. BSH.14 | reverse complement strand
GGGCAGGTCGTTGACGATGGCTTCCCCGTCGCCTTCGGCTGATCCCAAGATGGCGACATCGCCCGATTGGGTGGTGACGGTGGCCACCATGCGAGCCATTGAATCTGCCCTGTTTGAGGCGGGAATGCCCGTTGCGGCACTGATGGAAAAGGTGGCCCAGCGGATTGCGACCTGGGTGATGGCCGCCTACCCCCGGGCGACCTATCCCCAGGTGGTGGTGCTGGTTGGCCCCGGGCACAACGGTGGCGATGCCCTGGTGGTAGCGCGGGAAATGACCCATCGGGGCTATGCTGTGCAGGTGGTCGCTCCCACCGAGCGCCACAAAGAGTTGACCGCAAGCCATCTGCGCTATGTTCGCGCCCTGGGGGTGCCCATGTCCCCAACCCTGCCCGATGGCGAGGATCTTCGGGCCGTGGATCTCTGGATAGATGGCCTGTTTGGCTTTGGCCTAGAACGCCCCCTAGCAGGAAGAATGGCGGACATCGTAGCAGCGGTGAATGCCCACCCGGCCCCCGTGGTGAGCCTGGATGTCCCCTCCGGTCTGCATACCGATACCGGGGACGTTCTTGGTACCGCCATCCAGGCTACCCATACTCTATGTCTGGGGCTCTGGAAACGGGCCTTTTGCCAAGATATTGCCCTGCCCTACCTCGGCCAGCGCCACCGCATTGATATGGATATTCCCCCCTTTGCCCTTGCAGCGGGGCTACAAGACGGGCTGCCGGTGCGCTACCTGACAACAGAGGAGGCCGTCCCTCGGCTACCCCTACCCCGGGCGGCCAACACCCACAAATACCGAGTGGGGCAGGGGTTGATTGTGGCGGGATCGCGCCAGTATGCTGGGGCGGCGGTGCTGGCGGGGCTGGGGGCCAGGGCCAGCGGCGTGGGGATGCTGACCCTGGCGGTACCGGAGTCCCTGCGGTGGATGGTGGTGGCCCAACTGCCCGAAGCCCTGGTGATCGGCTGTCCTGAAACGGAGACCGGAGCCCTTGCCGATCTCCCGACTGACGTCGCCAATGCCCTAGACCGCTACGACGCCATTGCCTGCGGCCCCGGCCTATCGCGGCAGGCCGGGGCGGTGGTGGATGCGGTTCTGGCCTGCAACTGTCCCCTGGTGCTGGATGCCGATGCCCTCAATCATGTGGCCCAACGGTATCCCAGCGTTACCCTGGCCCAGCGTTCTGCCCCCACGGTGATCACGCCCCATCTCGGTGAGTTTCGGCGTCTGTTTCCTGAGTTGACCCTGCCCCCCCTTGACCCTGGCCAAGCGGCCCAAGCCGCTGCGGCCCAATGCCAGAGTATCGTGGTGCTGAAGGGGGCCTGCACCGCCCTGACCCACCCGGATGGTCAGCTTTGGTTTAATACCGACAGCACCCCCGGCCTAGCCCGGGGTGGCAGTGGCGATGTCCTGACGGGGCTGATGGGCGGACTCCTAGCCCAAGCCTTCGCACCGTTGCGGGGTGCCCGCCCTGAAGTCGATCACCATGGGTCTAAGGCGGCCCTAGACCTTGCCCTAGACGCTGCCCTGGCTGGGGTGTGGTGGCACAGTCAGGCCGCTAAGGACGTAGCTTCCCGCCACACCGAACTTGGGGTGGATGGCCCGCGTTTGGCCGCTGCCCTCACCGCCACCCTGGCCGCTACCCTGGCTGATCGACAGTCCCCTATCCCAGAGCTTTGATGACCGATTGGCTTGCCCTACCGTCCCTCCCCGATGGCTTCCGCCAGGGGATTGCCCTGCTGACCTACTGGCTGCTGCTGATCTGGGCCTTGGCCATCGCTGATCTTCTCACCGGGCGGTGGTTGTGGCGTCATTTAGGCATTCAGCCCCGCTGCCTAGGGGGACTGCCGGGAATTGCGATCGCGCCCTTGCTGCACCAAGACTTTCGCCACACCGCCGCCAACTCGGCCCCCCTGGTGATTTTAGGTAGCCTCATTTTGCTCCAAGGGTTGGATGTGTTGGGATGGGTCACAGCTCTCGGCTGGCTGCTGAGTGGTGTTGGTATTTGGATCTTGGGTCGCCGAGGGACGGTGCATCTGGGGTCCAGTGGCGTGGTGTTTGGCTATCTGGGCTATCTGCTGCTGCGCGGCTATTTTGACGGCAGCCTGCCCGCCATGGCTCTTTCCATCTTCGTCGGCTTGCTCTATGGCGGTGCCCTGTGGGGGTTGCTGCCCCTCCAGCGCGGCCAATCCTGGGTGGGCCACGGTGCAGGGTTCTTAGCCGGAGCCTGGGTGGCGCGTGATCTGGACGCCATCCAAACCTGGTGGATGCAGAATTCTGGATTTTGAGCCCCCGTCTCTTTGACGGCCCTAATCTCCCAGACGATAGCCCTTGCCGTAGATGGTGTGGATCAGTGGCGGGGTGCCCTTGGGCTCAATTTTGCGCCGCAGCAGCCGCATTTGGGCGGCGAGGACGTTGCTGCTGGGCAGGTCCTGATCACCCCAGACGGCTTGGTAAATTTGCTCGTGGGGGAGGACTTGGTTGGGGTGGCGCAGCAGGTAGGTCAGCAGCGCCGTCTCTTTTTCGGACAGCTCGATGGTTTGCCCCCGGCGGTAGGCGAGCTGATTGGCCTGATCCAAGTCGAGATCGCCAAAGCTGAGCCTGGAGGAGGTAGAAACCGCCTCCAGCGTGGCCACCCGTCGCCCCAAGGCCCGCACCCGCGCCAGCAGTTCCCGCAGTTCAAAGGGTTTGACCAGGTAATCATCGGCCCCGGCATCGAGGCCATCCACCCGGTCATCCAGGGTATCCTTAGCGGTGAGAAACAGCACCGGGGTGGGATCCTGGCGGGAACGCACGTGACGACAAATCTCCAGGCCGTTCAGCTTGGGCAGCATCCAGTCCAGAATCAGCAGGTCATAGCCACCCCGTTGGGCCATGGTGAGGCCCATCTCGCCATCGGTGGCCACATCCACCTGATAGCCCTCGCGGGTCAGCAACCGACTGAGGGGGTCGGTGAGTTCCACTTCGTCATCCACTAACAAAATGTGCATGGTGTGCCCCAATGCCGTGATTCCCAAGGTCATGA
>JALQST010000372.1 GCA_023264315.1 Nodosilinea sp. BSH.14 | reverse complement strand
ACATATGCCAAACCAACGCGCCGATCGGAGAGCCTATGAAAGCGCAGAACTCGTCTATCGAATGGTCGTAACCGGGCTCATCTAGCTGCAATTTTCTGGGGATAAATGTTTCCCAAGCGGGAACATTATCTGGGTCAGGACTTCTCTCTCTAAAGCCCGCCTCCCTTGCGGTTTTCCCGTTGGTTTCCCTCGATTGGCTCCCGTTCTATCCTCTTCTTTGCCATGGCAACGGTCTCTTCTCCTCAACCATCCCTCCTTCGGCCCCAATCCTGGTGGCCCCAGATCGCCATCATGGATCGCTACATTGCTAAGGAACTGACCCTGCCCTTTTTGTTTGGGGTGGGGGCGTTTTCCTCCATCGGCATTTCCATTGGGGCTTTGTTCGAGCTGATTCGTCGTATCACCGAGTCGGGGCTGTCCATTACCCTGGCGGCGCAAATTTTTCTGCTGAAGCTGCCGGAGTTTGTGGTGCTGGCCTTCCCCATGTCCACCCTGCTCTCCACGATGATGACCTACAGCCGCTTCTCCAGCGACAGCGAGCTGATTGCCCTGCAAGGGGTGGGGGTTAGCATTCGGCGAATTATTGCCCCGGCGGTGGTGCTGAGCTTGCTGGTGACGGGGCTCACCTTTGTGTTCAACGAGTTGATTACCCCCGCCGCCAACTACCGTGCCGCCGTCACCCTAGAGCAGGCGCTCAATTCCGAACGACCCCCGTTCCAAGAGCGCAACATTTTCTACCAAGAATTTCAGCCCGCCGCCGATGACCCCGAAGCCCAGGAACTGAAGCGCCAGTTCTATGCTCGCCGGTTTGATGGCACTACCATGCATGGGCTCACCATTCTAGATTTTTCCCAGAAGGGGCTCAACCAGGTGGTGAGTGCCGAAAGTGCCACTTGGGATGTGCAAAATAACGTTTGGACGTTCTACAACGGCACCATCTATGTGGTGGCTCCCGATGGATCCTTCCGCAACATTGTCACCTTTGAAACCCAGGCGCTTCAACTGCCCCGGACACCCCTAGACCTAGCCAGCCGCACCAAAAACGACACGGAAATGAACATTGCCGAGGCTACCCGGCAACTGGAACTGGTGCGCCAAAGCGGCGACGAAAAGAAAATCCGCCGCTGGCAAATTCGCATTCAACAAAAGTACGCCCTGCCCTTTGTTTGCGTCGTGTTTGGCCTGGTGGGTTCTTCCATTGGCGTGTTGCCCCAGCGCACTAGTCGCGCCACCAGTTTCGGCATCAGCATTGTGATTATTTTTGGCTACTACCTGCTGTCCTTCATCACCAATGCCATGGGGGAAGTGGGGCTGGTGTCGCCCTTTGCCGCCGCCTGGATTCCCACCTTCCTGGGCTTTGGCATTGGGCTGTACCTGCTTTTCCGGGCCTCTCGCTAGGGGCTGTTGCGGGCAGGGCAGGAGAGGGCGGAATAGGGCAGGGAGACCCTGCCCCTACGGCGGGGTGGGGCTACCAGTTCAGGGGAGAATCTGCCTCGTCGCAGGTGCCCCCTAGGGCGTTGACGATGGTGCAGGTATTGACTACGAGCATGGCCTGGGTGGTGGCCGCACGGCTTTCTGGCCCCTCTGGCCCTTCCACCATCAGCGGAAATTCCGCCACGGCCACCCCTGCATTGCCCGCCACGGTTTGAATCAGGGCCGGATTGGTGGTGGATTCGGCGAAAATAGCGGGCACCTGCGCCGCCCGGATTTGATCCACCAGGGTGGCCAGCGCCCTCGGTGAGGGTTGGGCCTCGGTGTTGAGGCCACTCAATGTGCCCTTCACCTCAAAACCGTAGGCCGTTGCAAAATACCGAAAGGCATCGTGGGGCGTCACCAATCGCCGATTTTGGGGCGGCACCGTGGCGACCCGTGCTTGAATCCAGTCGTCCAGGGCGATGAACTGTTCGGCTACCTCGGTGGCCTGGGCTTGATAGCGGTCGGCTTGATCGGGGTTGCGTTCCGCCAGCGCCTCGGCAATCACCCCAGCGATGGCGGCATTGTGGCCGGCCTGGTGCCACACGTGGGGATCCGGCACCGGATCATCGCCTGCCCCGGTTTCCGCCTCAGCCGATGGCGAAGCGTCATGGTGGTGGTCATGATCATGATCGTGGTCATGGCCCTCGGCAGCATGGTCGTGGTCATGCCCCTGGCCTAGCAGTGGCTCGGGAACGGCTCGTTCTAGCACCGCCACCTTAGGGGCCGCCGTTTGGCTTGCCAGCACCACATTCAGCACCGACGGCGCAAAGCCGTAGCCGTCGTACAACACAAGATCCGCCTGCTCCACCGCCTGCCGATCCGACGGGCGGGCCTGGTAGGTGTGGGGATCCTGCCCCGGAGCCAGCAGACAGGTGAGATCCACGCTGTCCCCCGCCACCTGCTGGGTGAGGTCGCACAGCACCCGACTGGTGGCCACCACCTGGAGACGATCCGCCTCCGCCACGCCAGGATCGCGACTATCCCCGGCACACCCCCCTAGGGCCATCGCCACCAGGGCTAAACCTACGACCTCTCGGTGTTTATTCGCCATAATCTGCAAGTAAATGATAATCGTTATCATTCTAGTCTAAGGCACAATCCCCGACAGGAGCACCGTCGAGGTCAGCCATGGGACGATGGGGATAGGCTGGCGTGGGCGCGGGGTGGCTGAGGCGACGCGATCTAGGGTGTGGGGCGGCTGACGATACCCGACCATTGCACGTGTTTTTGGCCGGTGCGGCGGTAGGAAAAGAACCGATCAGGCTCTTGGAAGGTGCAATGGGGGGCAACGGCCACCTGTTCGGGGCTGAGGCCCAGTTGCGTGAGCTGCCAGACATTAACCTGGCGCACGTCCAGCCGTGCTTTCCCCGGTTCGTCATCGGGCAGGATTGGGGAGGGGGCGAGTCGTTGCAGGGTTTCGACGAGGGCGGCATCGGCGTCAGCCCCAGCGGGAGCAATAGTACGACCCACCTCGGCGGCAACGGTGGTCGCCACCTGGTAAACCGAACCGTCAATGGCGGGGCCAATGGCAACCTGCAAATCCTTGATCTG
>JALQST010000371.1 GCA_023264315.1 Nodosilinea sp. BSH.14 | reverse complement strand
GATCCGACGTTGTCGCCTAGGTCGCGTAGGCGCACCCAAAAGCTGGGCAGATAGCCACCATAGAACAGGCCCAAAATGGAGGCTGCCACATCGGCAATGGTGGCCACCTGGGGCTGGAACAGCAGGTAAAAGCAGATAAACGTGCCCCCCAAGGGCAACAGGGCATCGGCCCAGTGGGGGACGACGTGGGCGGCAATTAACACCAACTGACTGACCACCAGGGTGGTTTTGGTGGCGGGGACGATGCCCTTGGCCTGCACTAGATCAAAAATTTCCCGCTGGCCCAGCCAAATAATTACCCCAAACCCCAGGGTGAAGTACCAGCCACCCAAGAGAATCATGGCAAGAGCGATGGCAATGGCGACCAGCCCACTAATGATGCGAGACCAAGGCATAGATTCGGCGTTGTCGGAACTGACCCACAGTTTAGCGTGACACCGGAGCTTGACAGCGGCCTTTGGGCGAGAGGAAGGCCGGAGATGGTGCTAATGTGCCGGAGGCCATTCTAGAATCCAGGCCCCTAGCAGCCCCGTTCGGAAATCATTGAGGATGCGTTTGGCGGTGCGTTCCTTATCGTCCTGGAATTTGTGGGCGGCGACTGCGGCTACAAAGCTTTCCCCGGTGTGGTCGGCTAGGGCCACCCCGTAGCGATCCTGGAGGGCGGATTGGTAGACATCGGGCACCTGGCGCTGCTCCATGGCCCTGAGCAATTCTAGAAAAGCGGCGGCGGTGCGCTGGGTGTCGTAGGCGGCTGCGCCAATGTCGTCGCAGATGGCCAGTTTGAGGGCGGCGCTTTGGTCATCCAACCGGGCGGGAATCACCCCCGGCGCGTCCAGCAGATCTAAATCGCCAGAAATGCGCACCCAGCGCAACTGACGCGTGACCCCGGCGCGGCGGGCACTGGCCACCACCTTACGGTTCAGCAAGCGGTTAATTAGCGCCGACTTGCCCACGTTGGGAAAGCCAATCACCACGGCACGAATCGGCCTTGGCTTCATGCCCCGGGCCTCGCGGCGTTGGTTGACGGCGTCTCCGGCGGCTTGGGTCGCCTTGGCAATGGCCTTCACCCCTTGACCCTGCTGGGCGTTAGTAAAGAGGGCTACTTCCCCCTGCTGTCGAAACCAGGTTTCCCAGGCCTCCCGGGCGGCGGGGGAAATCATATCCACCCGGTTGAGTACCAACACCCTAGGTTTGTCGCCCACCCAGCCATAGACGCTGGGGTGCTGGGTGGCCAGGGGAATCCGCACATCCCGCACCTCCAACACCACATCCACCCGGCTGAGCTGATCCACCAAGGCTTTTTCCGCCTTAGCAATGTGACCGGGATACCACTGAATGTCGGGGGTTGTCATGGGAAGAGTACTCAAAGGACAGGCGGTCTAGGGGCGGCTAGGGGCAGCATCCTAGCGCACCATGCTGGCAAAGCCCGACGCTTTGAACTGACGCAACTGCAACGGTTCAGGCTGGTTGGCAGCGACGGAAATACGAATTTCAAACTCACTTTCGCCGGGGAGTACTTCCTCAATGCCGCCGAGACGGCCTCGGTTTTGCATCACTGGATTATCGTTGGCGTCAAACACACGGCCAAAAATATCCACATCCCGCACGGGTTTCCCGGAGCGATTGATGGCCTTACCTAGGATCAAAAAACAGTTGGCCTCTTGGATGGATCCCGCCGTCACCATGCCCTCGGCATATTCCGCCGGACAGGGTTCGTAATGCACGTCCTCTAGGTCAATCGGCGTGAGGGCCTCCGCCGTGAGCCCCCAACCGCTGGCCAGCCACAGCATGACCACCAACAGACCAGTCATCACCTGACGCAGACTATGGCGCACCATACGTTTTTTACCCCCAATGAAGCCTTTACTAGGGTAGCGCTGTTTGGGGATGGACGGGAGGGAGAATCGCAGGGGGGCGATCCGTGTATTGGTCAATCTGCGGACCGGTGGTTGACCTGGGCCAATCTGCGCCAACCACTGCTTTGGTCGCGTGCTCGACCTCATCCTAAAATCCTGATCCCTTGGGGATGTGGACTTTGAGGCAACCTGCGAATTTGCTATGATCTAGGCCGATTTGAGGCGCGGTCTATGGTTGGCGCACAGCAGCCTACCTCCAATAGTTTTAAGAAACTCCAGGGCTTTCTGCGGGCGCGGGTGGGGCAGGCCATCCGCGATTACCGCATGATTGAGGAGGGCGACCGGGTGATGGTGTGCCTGTCTGGCGGCAAGGATTCCCACACGCTGCTGGATATTTTGCGCCATCTTCAGCGCAGTGCGCCGATTCACTTTGATCTGTTCGCCGTTAACCTCGATCAAAAGCAGCCCGGTTTCCCGGCCCATGTGCTGCCGGAGTATTTCGATGCCATCGGTGTGCCCTACCGGATTGTGGAGCAGGACACCTACAGCACGGTGAAGCGGGTGATCCCCGAAGGCAAAACCATGTGCGGGCTGTGTTCGCGACTGCGGCGGGGCATTCTCTATCGGGTGGCTGCTGAGGAAGGAGCCACCAAAATTGCCCTCGGTCACCATCGGGACGACCTAATCGAAACCCTGTTCCTCAACCTGTTCCACGGCGGCACCCTAAAGGCGATGCCCCCCAAACTGCTCACCGATGATCGTCGCCACGTCGTGATTCGGCCCCTGGCCTACTGCCCCGAAAAAGACATTGCCCGCTATGCCCGCTATCGGCAATTTCCCATCATTCCCTGCACCCTCTGCGGATCCCAGGCCAACCTCCAGCGGGCGCAAATTAAGCAGATGATTCAAGATTGGGAACAGCAATGGCCGGGACGCACCGACAGCCTTTTCCGCAGCCTGCAAAATGTGGCTCCCTCGCAATTGGCTGACCCTAACCTCTTTAATTTCCAAGACCTAGAAGACCGGCGCATCCCCGACGGCACCCTGTCCGAGGATGACCTGGGCTCGTCCTTGGAGGATCAGTTTGACCCCACTGCCCACCTCGCCATTGAGCCGCTGCTGCCCCAGCCGAATGCATAGAGCCGGAAGACCTTACCCCCGGCCCCTCTCCCGCGTAGAGTCGGAAG
>JALQST010000370.1 GCA_023264315.1 Nodosilinea sp. BSH.14 | reverse complement strand
TTGGGCGGGCTCTGGCTCGGCCTCGGCCTCCACGTGGTAGATGAACAGGCGCACCAGGTAGAACAACCCGGCAAACCAAACCACGACGCCAATGATATGAAAGGCTTTGAACCAGTAGTACGCCATAAACCTGTAGAACCTGTGCAGTAACGACGGTCATGCTTGGGGATGGGGCCAGATCGCTGGGCGACCTACTCCACTAGAAAGCGTCCAGCCATGCCTTCGGCCCGGTGGTTGCTAACGCCGCAAACGTTTAAGGTGGGCCTGTCAAGACCGGCTTAGGCGCTAGGCTTGACGGCCTCTAGCATCCGGGAGAAGTAAAACTGGGTTTTGGTCATAGCTCGGCGTTCAATTTTCCAGCCGCTAGATTCTAGGATAGCCACAATGTCAGCCTCGCGGTGTAGGTAGGCGCGGGTAGTTTTGCTGGGGCCAGGGAAAAATTCGCCTACCTTTTTCAGCAGGGTGTAGCAGGGGGTTTTGGGGGCAAAGCTGAGGATGAGGCGCGATTCGGCTAGGGAACTGAGGTGCCTGATCATGCCCTCCACCTGTTCCTTGGGGTAGTGAATCAGCACATCGAGGCAGATCACCGTGTGGTAGCTGCCGGAGAGTTCTTCGAGATCTTTGACCTCAAAGGTGGGCACATTTTCGCCGTTGAGAGCTTCTTCGGCCCGCTTTTGGGCTTCTTCCACCATTTTGGCGGAGATGTCGCTGGAATAAACCTTGGCACCTTCTTGGGCGAGGGGAAGGGAGAGGCTACCCACGCCGCATCCGGCATCGCAGCAGGTGATGTCCTTGAGGTTGCCGTCGGCCTTCAGCCATTCCATCAGGGTATCGACAGTTTTTTGGTGGCCCTTGCGAATGTCGAGCTGCACTTTGTTGACTTCGCCATCGCCATAGATGCGTTGCCAGCGATCAAATCCGGTGGCATTGAAATACTCACGGACTACGGTTTTGTCGTCGGTTTTGTCGTTGGTCAGCGTCATGGCGGCAGGGGTGGGGCGATTGATAACTTCTGTAAAATCTTATGACGTTTTGCTGCTGGCTTCCAGTCTCGACATGATTTGAAACCTTTGGGAGACCCATCTTGGACAACGGATTGGGGCGAGGGCGAGGGGGAAGGGCGAGGGAACCTCGCCCCTGCGGGTTGATCGCCTGGACGGTAGGGGTAAGGTCTCCTTGCCCTAAACTCTGCACACTGTATACATAATAAGGAGTCGATTCAATGACAACAGCGATGACAACGCCGGAAATTGGCATCATCATGGGCAGCGATTCGGATTTACCCACGATGCAGGCGGCGATAGAGGTTTGCGACGCCTTTGGGGTGGCCTATGAGGTGGCGATTGTGTCGGCCCACCGCACCCCAGATCGCATGGTGCAGTATGCCCAAACGGCGCGGGAACGGGGGCTGAAGGTGATCATTGCCGGAGCTGGGGGCGCGGCCCACCTGCCGGGGATGGTGGCGGCCCTCACCCCCTTGCCCGTGGTGGGGGTGCCCGTGGTCAGCCGCACCCTGCAGGGGCTGGATTCCCTCTATAGCATTGTGCAAATGCCGGGGGGCATTCCGGTGGCCACGGTGGCCATTGGCAATGCCAAGAATGCCGGACTATTGGCGGTACAGATTTTGGCCTGTGATCGCCCTGCCCTGCTGGATCGGGTGGCCGATTATCGCCGCCAGCTTGAGGCAGAAGTCCTGGCTAAACAGGCCAAGCTAGAGGCCCTAGGCAGCCATCAATACCTGCAAGGGATGGGACAGGCTTAACGCTTTAGTAGTTTCACCCCATTTTCGCCTCAATTCCGGATTTGATAGCCATAACTCGGTTCTTTCCGGCGCTTTTAGAGTGTTGTGTAGTGCCTGATACAGATTGGCGACCTCAGAATTGATGGAATCAGGTAGTTCTGTAAAGCTCCGGTAACGCTACGGTGATGCAAATCCGTGTTCTCTGGCGTTGCTGTAGCGCTTGGGCCTTTGGGCGTGGGTTTCCCAGAGTTGGCAACTCGCCGACAAGGGGGAACTGTTGGGGTTGCGTCACGTGAAAACCTACGGGCTTATCCGTAGATGGTTAGCTCCTCTACCGAGTCTGTTCTACCCCTGTCTGGCCTGAGCTAGACGCTTGGGTAGATGGGCTGTGTTTGCTGTCTGATTGTGTTGAAGGAACGTCTGTCACGATGTTTAATCTAGTGTTGCGAAATCGTTCTAGGTTCCGGAGGCGGTCTAAGTCGTCCTTCTGGAGCGCTAGTGTGCCGCCCTTTGATCAAGCGGCCAAGCGAATCTTTGGTCGGGTTGGCAGTTGGGCTTGGCTGGCTTGCATTCCCCTGGCGCTGGTCATTGTCTCGGTTTGGGGTCTGGCAGCCCACGCCCAGGAAGAACTCACGGCTGAGTATGTGAAATTTGTCCTCGACAACACCTGGGTGACTATCGCGGCTTTCCTGGTGATTTTCATGAACGCCGGGTTTGCCATGGTGGAAACCGGGTTTGCCCGCCAGAAAAACGCGGTCAACATTCTCACGAAGAACCTGATCGTGTTTGCCTTGGCCACCCTGGGCTTCTGGTTCATTGGCTTCTCGCTGATGTTTGGCACCAGTGGCAATGCTTGGGTGGGCTGGGGCAGCTTCTTCCTGGGCGGTGATCCTGAGCTATACGGCTTAGGCCCCGATGGCATCAACCTCACCAAAGACACCTTCTTCCTGTTCCAGGTGGCCTTTGCGGGTACGGCTGCCACCATTGTGTCTGGGGCCGTGGCCGAACGGATCAAGTTCGTTGACTTCTTGATTTTTAGTCTTTTGCTTACGGCGATTGCCTATCCCATCAGCGGCCACTGGCTCTGGGGTGGGGGCTGGTTGTCCGGGCTAGGCTTCCATGACTTCGCTGGTTCCACCATTGTCCACTCCGTGGGCGGTTGGGCGGCGCTCATGGGTGCGGCGTTCCTTGGCCCCCGCATGGGCAAATATAACCCCGAAGGCCAAGTGAGTGCTCTTCCCGGCCATAACCTCAGCATTGCCACCCTGGGCTGTTTGATCCTGTGGCTAGGCTGGTTCGGCTTCAA
>JALQST010000036.1 GCA_023264315.1 Nodosilinea sp. BSH.14 | reverse complement strand
GAGCGACGGTAAGACCAAAACCCTTTGAGGGTGGAGGCAGGTGCTATGAAGCAGAAACCTAGATCGCGAGGTTTAGGCATCACCGTGGGTTTACCCCGGTGAGGATGTCAAGGGGGCAGAGGCTCAGGGGCAAAGGCGAGGCATGGGAGTCCGGGCATGGGAATCCGGGAACACTAGTAAATAATCGGAGTGTCCCAGGCGGGCACCGGATAATAGCCATCCCCGTTGCTGGGGACAACGGGTCGGGGTGCAGGCGGGGTACGGCGCTCGGTTTTGGCGGTTTTCAGGCGATTTTTCACCAGGTTGAGGTCTTGATTCAGTTCGCGGATGCGGCGGGACAGCAGGCGAATGATGTTGACGGCAATGCCGGGGGTTTCGTCGATGGCGTCGTAGAGTTGCTGCTGAGTCAGCACCAGGCAATCGCAGGGGGCCAAGGTGGTGACGGAGGCGGATCGAGGCTCGGCATCAAACACCGACATTTCCCCAAAACAATCTCCGGGCTGAAATTGGGCTACCTGCTGCCCACTCAGGTGAACGCTCACCTGCCCCGACACGATGATGTACATGGCCCGCCCCTCTTGCCCCTCGGTGATGATGGTATAGCCCGCGTCGAAATGCACTTCGTCCATCACCGGGGCCAACCGCATCAAAAAGTCGTCCCGCAGTTCCTCAAAGATGGGCACTCGGCGGATAAACAACAGACGATCTAAGCTGTTAAGCAGGGTATCTGGCATAACGGAAACAGCGCTAACGCATAGGGTGCAAAGACAATGCCCGGAAGGAAACGCCGCCGCCTTCGAGCCGACGGTATCCCACCTAAGGAACCCAAGCCTGCGGTTGGCCAATCCGCACTCGGTTGGCCTACGGCACCCAGACGCGGCACACCCCTAAGGACTGGGCTCCAAATTCCCCAAATTATAGAGGCTGATTAAGCGATTCACTTGGTTAGCAACGAATTCATCTGGATCGTGCTGCATCCGGGGCAGGATATCCCGCAGCGCCCGGGGGGAGGCCTCCGTCACGTAGGCCAAGACGGCCTCCCGCACGTATCCAGTGGGGTGTTGCAACAGGGCCAGGGTGTGTTCCGCCGTCACGTTCCAGTGCTGGGCCTTGGCGAGGTGAAAGCAGCAGGCTAAGGCCCAGTCGGAGAGGAAATTCCGTAGGTCTAGCAGTTGTCGCAGGCGATCGCGGGGAGACAGGGGGGTGTAGGCAATCAGCGGGGTAGACAGGCTGAGGCGCTTGAGCTTGTCCTCATCGGCCTGGCAATCTAGCAGAATGAGAATCGTCCGTTTGCTGGAGATGTCTAGGCAGTTGTCGAGAATTTCCAACCCCTTGGCCCAGCTAGACACCGACCCGCTGAGGCTGGCCTGGGCGGCCTGCACGGCATTGGCGGGCGAGATAAACCGCAGCAGCATAAACAGTCGTTCAATGGCGTCGATTTCCAATCCCTCCAGGGCCGATAGCAGCAGCCGTTCCTCCGTGGTGGCGGCGGTGCTAAAGTCCAGCTTGGCGGCCACAAGTTGACCCATAAACGCCAGTTCCGTATCCAGCAAATCCTCAAAGCCACTGCGCCCCAGCAGTTGATCCAGGGCATTGTCGATCAGGTTCGACCGCTTCACCCCCGTTTCCTGGTAGAGCTTCAGCAAAATCCGCAGAATTTGGCGGCGGGTTGGCCCCCAGGAACTCATCAGGTTTTGGATCAAGACATCCAAGGCCCGTGAGGTACCAATCGCCCCAATCACCTGCCATGCCTGGTTTCGGAGGGACTCCGACTGATATTCATCGGTGGCCAGATCCTCCAGCATAGACAGCGCCTCATCCCCCAGACGGGTGAGGGCTTCGCTGGCGGCGGTACGGGTAGATTTGTACTGCAAGGCCTTGAGCAGGGAGGGGTAGTATTTTTTGTACTGGGTGGCGGCAATGGCCTCCAAAATGGCCCGCCGCACCCGCAGGGATGGATCCTGAAGCAGGTCATCAATGTAGATGCTGAGGGATTCCATGTAGTCCGCCTCCCCCAGGGCTTGGCACCCCATCACCCGTTCCCGCTCCCGCTCATTCACCAGCATTTTGCGCAGGGTGGCTGTGGCCTCGGCTCGGTCGTTGATATTTCCCCGCCGCAGCATCAGCGCCGCCGCCGTGCCGCGCACCACCGCGTCCACATCGGGGGAGAGGTAGGGGCGCAGTTCGTCGATATTGTAGGTTTCCTGGGCCAGCCACACGTAGCGCAGGGCCAAGGCCTGCACCTCCGGCGCGGTTTGGGGCTGGTTGAGCACCGTCCGCACCGCCTGGTAGTGTTTGCGGTCGGGGTATCCCAGCATGGCCTGGAGGCTATGCTGCTGAAGGCTGGGGGAAAAGGCCGCTAGGTGGGGGGTCAACACCTCGCCCAGTTCCTTCGGCGAAATCTGGCTCAAAACATCGATGTAGGAATGCTTATCGGCCTCAGACTTGCTTTTCTCAAGCCCCTCCATCAGGTTTTTCCGCATCCCCCGCCGATCCCCGTCGGAGAAGCTGGTGAGCCCCCGTTCCGCCCCCTGCACCAGCAGGTTGAGGTAGCGACTGCGCAACAGCACCATCAGGCCAAACCAGATCAGCCCCGCCACCACGGTAGCCGCCAGGAAAATCTGGGATTGCAGCACAGGGTCAGCTAGCTCCACCCGCTTGGCCACAGCAATGGTGGCGAGAATAATCAATCCGGTGCCGCCCATGGCCAAGGGCTCGGCGATGCCACCCACCCATGACTGCACCGTACTGCGCACCCGGTCGGCGATGGGCTGAAACAGGATGGGGCGGGTGGTGGCCACCAGGGTATAGCGCAGCCACTCATCCAAAAACTTGAGGATCACCAGACCCAAAAAGAGGGCCGATGCACCGCCGAAAATGGGGAAACTGAGGCCCAGGGTTAAAACACCCACCACCACAATCACCGAGGGCAGCACCAGACCCACCGCAAACACCCCCTCCCGCTCAATCAGACGGCTGGAGGTGAACCACTGAGTTAATAGTTCAATTAGTCCTAAAAGGCCGCTGAAAATCCCAAGAAAAGCGGCGATGCTCGATCCTTCTAAGTTCAGTTCAAGTTGCTGAAAAAACTGAAACTCAATGGAGAACAGCAGCATTTGGGCCAGCACAAAAAATGAGAACAACAGCATCACATACTGTCGCATGGCTCCTTTCAGCCGCTGCCGAGATTGATAGCTTTCTACGTCCTGGGCTTGTCGCTTGGGGGAATCGGGGAAGGCGTGGGCATAGTTAACACTGAGATAGTAGAGCAAGCCAGTACCCACAACCATGATGCCAAAGGACAGCAGCATGACAGTTCTAAGGCCAAAGACTTTCAGCAAAATAGCAACGGAAAACCCACTCAAAACATCCGCCAGCAGATTGCCGCTACTAATAATGGGAAAGGCCCGCTTAATTTCACGAATATTAAAAATCTGGTTGGCTGTTACCGATAAGTTTAGATCGTTCAGGTTATAGATGGCTTCGATCCATAGGCGCAGCACAAACACCGTGAGAAAGCTAAATTTCTCGACCGATAGCCCCCCAATAAAGACCAGAATGGGCAGGGCCATCACCAGGGAAATCATCACAATCACCTGGCGCAGGGGAAACACCCGCTGAAGCCAAGAATAGAGCACGCTCATCCCCAACCCCAACCCGGCACTGAAGAGGTAGATCCAGGGCAGCCGCGCCGCCCCATATTTGCCCAAAAACAACTCTGCCGAACTCACCTCTAGCCACAAAATCCCCATGGAGGTAGCCGTGTAGAAGGCAAACATCAGCAGGGTGCGGCCCTCTTCGTCGGGGCGCAGGTTAATGAGGTTGAGGACACGTTCCCGCAGGCTTTGGCGGGGTTGCACGGGGAGGGAAGAGACGCTCATGCGGTTGCGGGGAGAAGATCTATGCCTAAGGATAGCGAAGGTTGCGGGGAACCCAAAAAAAGCCCCCCGGCCAAACTGCCGAGGGGGTGTTCCAGGGGAATCCACGGTGGTGGGATAACGCTAGCACCCAACAGGGATTGAACGCCCAACTGGCCCTAGTTCGAGGGTTGGGGCTGCTGCTGCTGGCGAATGGTCTCGATGAAGTCTAAGACCTCGCTGGAGGGGAAGAGCCGCACCTGATTAAATTGGTTATTGGCGGTAGTGTCTTCGCTGGCCGCCATAGCCGTGAGCAACCATTCCAAGGACATCACTTCCACTTCAATGTCCTCGGCCCCGGCGGGGTTGTCCTCAAACACCCAATCTACGTAGGTTTGCAGGTCTTCCCGGGAAAAGAACATGGGTAGCGATACCTCATTTCCCTGGACAAAAGGCAGGTAGGCATTGCTATTGGCTCGCCGGGGAACAAACAGGGGCACCCCCCGAAATTCTGGCTCCAGTTCCACCGCTACGGCCACTTCCGAGCGAATGGGAAAATAGAGCAACGGCGCTTGACCGCTGCTGTCGGCCATGGAGCGATAGATACTGGCTAGGTCAACGATTTCAATTTGGGCATCCTGTCCCTCCGCTTCCACTTGGTTCAGCACCGCCGCCGCCGTCGGCCCATCCAAGAAAACCACAGGAGCCTGAATATTGGGGTCGTCGCTGCTGACAGCTTTGAGATGCTCTCCCTGGGCATCCAAGATCATAAAGACCGGAATTTGAGTGAGCTTGCTGGCAATTTGATCAGCCGTGAGCGCCCAGGCGTGCTGGGCCATGCCAAACAGCCCCAACGCCAGCCCACTCGCCACCGCACCAGCCACAGACAGGGATTGACCCACCGGAGGGAACCGTTTGTGCATACAACCTTCCACAATGTTTGAGGGATTTTACCATACCGAAATCCTATCCTAGGGAAGGCTGAACCGCCGCCACCGGCACGATGTGACAGTTTCAAGGGTTCCCCCTGCCTTCGGCTACGACCCTCCACGATCCGCTTCAGGCCCATGACCGGCTAGAGCCAGACCTTGCCCGTGGGGGAATTGCGTAGCCAGGTGAGAAAATCCTGTCGCTCAGCCTTGGGCAAATCCTCCAGGGCTTCGAGGGATCGGGGGGCAAAGGAGGTGTTGCCGAAATAGTTCTTCCCCATGCGGTGGGTGGCCTCTAGCAACCGATATAAATGGTGTTCGGCCCAGGATGGCAGGGGGGTCATCGCCAGGGGATCCACAGTGAGTAAATGTTTGACCGCCTGGGGGGTACCCGTCTGGGGAAACTTCCACTGGGTAAACACCGTGCTCAATTCCGTCTCAAACTGGCGCGCCTGTTTCGGGCCAAGCAAGTCCTCCACATCCATATATAAGACCTGCACCAGCAGCAAACAGGCTTTAATGTGGGACTCATTGGCGGCCACAGCGGCGCTGCCCCCCCCGGTACTATCCTCTAGATCGGGCTGATCGAGCCGAATTTTGCCCCAAATGCTAAACCGCTCCGGCTCCTCCAGCAGCATACAGGCTTTGCCCCGGTTATCGGTCAAATCTCGCCACAGGGCGCGGGCATCCTCCTCCTGGGACGCGTTAAACACGCTCAGTAGCCGAAAGGTTTGGCCTTGGTAGGTCAAAATCGGAATCGGCTGATCTTTGCTGGGATGTTGCATCATTTTAATGTCAACATCCTGCCGCTTGAGGATAAACATGGCGTGCCCTGCTAGTGTCTGGCGACGATGCCTTATTGTAGCGGCCCTCGCCCTGCTAGCATCACTCCTTCGCCCCTAGCGCCATGCCTGAATCCAGCCTGGGCGCTTCCCTGCGGGGCAAGTCCTACCGCCACCTTTGCTACAACAGCGTTTTCTACAGCAACGTTGGCATGGTCTCGTCTTGGGCGGCGTTGACTTTGTTGGTAATCCACACCGATTGATAGGGCTGGAGGTGGTAGACCAAGTCTACATCGGCGAAATGATCGCCACTGAGGAGATCAAACCAGGCGTCGGTGCTGACGAGATTGAGGTCGCTAAACCGCAATTCCTGGGGGGCATCACTGAGATTGTGGACGGAGAAAATGCTTTGGTCGCGGGTGAGGCTTTGCCTCCAAAAGGCAAACAGGGCTGGATTGAGGGGATGCAAGGTATATTGGGTGGCGTTGGGATGAAAGGCGGTTTGTTGGCGACGAATTTTGATCCGTCGGGTCAGTTCCTTCAGCACCTTGGCGTGGGGTGAGGTGGGATCGGCAAGGGCAAATTCTAGGGTTTTGAGATCCCATTTGTAGCGATTGATCGTGCGGTTGTGACCCGTTTTTTCCACACCTTCTGTGTAGTTGTGGGTGGCTAAAAGGCTGTGAATATAGAAGGCTGGAATTCCCTCTAGGGCCATCATGATGGTTTGGGAGCAGATAAAGCGTTCTACCTGCCATGGGTCTTCGCCGTTGACGGTACCCTTCAGCGCATCAAACAGAGAAATATTGATTTCGTAGGGAGATTGGCTGCCGTCGGGGCGGGTGCGCCAACTAATTTTGCCGCCGTGTTTCTCCATGGTGTTCAGCAGTTGTGCATACTCCTCATCGGTCAGCAAGCCTTCGGCGGGGCGCATTCCAATGCCGTCGTGGGAGGCTGTGAAGTTGAAGTAGGCGCAGCCAATGGGGGCTGGGGGCATACTCATCATCCAGGTTTTGAGGTGGTCGGAACGGCCCTGAATCAACGCATTCAGCACCAGCGGCGGCAGGCTGAAGTTGTAGATCATGTGGGCTTCGTTGCGGTTGCCGAAGTAGCTGAGGTTTTCCCGGTTGGGGACGTTGGTTTCCGTAATCAGGGCAATGCCGGGGTCAATGAGCTGCAAAATTTCCCGCAGCAACCGCACCACCGCATGGGTTTCGGGCAGATGCATACCGGTTGTCCCCCGTTTTTTCCACAGAAAACCCACGGCATCCAGGCGAAGATATCGCGCCCCCGCTTCCACGTAGGCCAGGATAATTTTGATGTACTCCATCAGCACATCGGGGTTGGAAAAATCCACGTCCACTTGGTCGGCACTGAAGGTAGTCCATACATGGCGCACTCCCGTCGCTGTTGCCACGGGCGTCAGCAAAGGTGAACTGCGGGGACGCACCACGTGAGAGAGATCTTCGGTGGGATCTTCGGTGACGAAATAGTCCCTTCCCGGCAATTTTCCAGCTTTGAATTGTTGGAACCATTCATGCTGACTGGAGACATGGTTAATCACCAAGTCCACCATTAAATTAAAGTGCTGGGCGATGCGTTGGATCTGTTCCCAGGTTCCCAGGTCAGGGTTGACTTGGAGATAGTCAATCACCGCGAAACCATCATCGGAACTGTAGGGGAAAAACGGCAAAATATGAACCCCCGTCACCACCCCTGAAAAGTGGGTTTCTAAAAAGTCTGCCAGTACCTCTAGGGGAGGACGATCCCCATCCACCAGGCTGTCGCCGTAGGTGATCAGCAGGACGTTGTTGTGGTTCCATTTGCGCAGGTTTTCCTGGCCGGAGGGGCCGAGGGCACCCTGGATCAGGTCAAAAATTTCCGTCGCCAGCCGAGCGGCTACGTCCTCGGGGTAGATGATATCGAGCAGGGGCTTGAGTTGATGGGACACGGGCTTAAAGATGAGATGGGGATTCGGGGGAACAGCGGACAGGCCATGGCGACACCTCTTGTTGATATAGGGGTGATGGGGTAGCGATTTAAGTCACCCTTGATACCGGGCGGGCAAGGTTATCGCCAGGGATCTCCGCCATACCCCGGGTTGACGGACCAGAGATTCTGCGCCGGACGAGGAAACCTCGCTCCTACAGCGTTTGAATCATGTAGGGGTCAGGCCTCCTGGCCCTTTGATGGATTTGGGGTCTAGCGAGTGTTGTCCGCCAACTAGGCCATAACTCTGCCCAGGGAGATTCCTAAGGAACGTGGATTAAATAACCTGTACTTCTGGGACGGCAGTGTAGTTCCATTGTGGCAGGACATCATCAAAGACAATGGACAGGGTGGCTTTGAAGTCTTGAGCCACTTTTCGCCCGGTTTGGTAGGGCGGGTCGAGAATGGCGGCCAACAGCTTCAGTCCGGTGCGGGTCGTCGTCCGGGCGATGAGGTCTTGAACGGTCTGAACACTATCGAAGCAGCCATTCTCATTTTGGCAAATTGGCCGTTCACCCTGAGCCTGTTGAAGGGTGAACGGGATTCGACTGTTCGATAGGCTCACAGATCAGCCTGAGCGGTATTTTATTCGCCAGCCTAGTCATACTGAGAATGGCTGGGTGATCCTAGCGTAAACCCAGGGTTAAGCTTGGAGTAATCCTGGGTGAAGGGTAGAGACGAGAGGATGGTGGAAAACCTGGAGGGAAGATGCAACATGGATAGGATCGCTACGCAGTCTCCGCCGCCGTTGCCCCGACCTAACCCGGCCCACTACGTCAGCCGCGAACTCAGTTGGCTAGAATTTAACCGCCGTGTGCTCCATGAAGCTATGGATGATCGTACACCGCTGCTGGAGGCCATCCGGTTCCTCACCATTTTCAGCGACAACCTGGACGAGTATTTCATGGTGCGGGTGGCGGCCATTAAGCAGGAAATTGAAGCCGAGGTGATCACCCAATCCCTCGATGGCCGTACCCCCAACCAGCAGTTTCAGCTTCTCCACCGCACACTGAGACCCATGGTGCAGCAGCAGCACCGGTTCTTCAACGGCACCCTCCGCGCCCGCATGGCCGACCATGGCCTTTATCTTTTAGACCATCGCCAGCTTAACCAGGCCCAGCGGCAGTACCTCACCCACTACTTCGACGACCACCTATTCCCTGTCCTCACGCCCCTGGCGGTGGAGCCCGGTCAGCCCTTGCCCTACCTCTCGAACCTCAGCCTCAGCTTGGCCGTGGTGGTGGAAGATCCCCAGACCCAAACCACCCATGTGGCCCGGGTGAAGGTGCCCCGGGTGTTGCCCCGCTTCATTGTCTTGCCGGAGGCCCTGTGGTCTACCCGACGGCCTCCCCGACCCTGCCATTGGGTTGGGGTACCCCTCGAACAGGTGATTACCCACCACCTCGAGGCCCTATTTCCCGGCCTGATCATCCAGGCCCAGGTCCTCTTTCGCATCACCCGCGATGCCGATCTGGTGGTGCAGGAGGACGAGGCCGATGACCTGATGGTGGCCATTGAGCAGGAACTCCGCAAGCGACGCCTGGGGGGATCGGCGGTGCGGCTGGAAATTCAGCGCCGTGCCCCCCTGGCCCTGCGGACGAGGCTGCTTGCGGAATTAGATCTGTCGGCGGTGGATGTCTATCCCCTGGATGGTCTGCTGGGCCTGGGCGACCTCACCCCCTTGCTGGACTTGCCCCTGCCCCACCTCAAGGCTCCGGCCTGGGTGCCGACGGTGCCCCCCGCCCTAGCAGCCCTGGGGCGGCCCCAGGTGAACGAGGCCGATAGCGATCTAGAGGATGCGGAGGATCTCTTTGCTCTGGTGCGCCGCCAGGATCAACTGTTTCACCATCCCTACCATGCCTTTGCCGCCACGGTGCAGCGGTTCATTTCCCAGGCGGCCCACGATCCCCACGTCCTCGCCATTAAAATGACCCTGTACCGCACCTCCGGCGATTCGCCGATTGTCAATGCCCTGATTGCGGCGGCGGCCAATGGCAAGCAGGTGACGGTGCTAGTGGAATTGAAAGCTCGCTTTGACGAGGAAAACAACATCAACTGGGCCAAAAAGCTCGAACAGTCTGGTGTCCATGTGGTCTACGGCCTGATGGGGCTGAAAACCCACACCAAAATCACCCTGGTGGTGCGCCGAGAAGGGGAACACCTGCGCCGCTACTTCCACCTTAGTACGGGCAACTACAACCCCATCACCGCCCGCTACTACACGGATCTCGGCCTGCTGAGTGCCTGCCCCGAACTGGGGGCCGACATGTCTGACCTGTTTAATTACCTCACGGGCTATTCCCGCCAGCACCAGTATCGCCAGCTTTTGGTGGCCCCCCTCACCCTGCGTCAGCGGCTAGTGGCCCTCATCCACGACGAAATTCAACAGGTGCGCCACGGCCATCCCGGACGGATCATCATCAAAATGAACGCCATTACGGATCCAGAGCTGATTGCATTGCTCTACCAAGCCTCCCAGGCGGGCGTCACCATTGACCTGATTATTCGCGGCATTTGCGGTCCGCGACCCGGCCTCCCGGGTATCAGCGAGAACATCCACGTCATCAGTATTATTGGCCAGTTCCTAGAACACTCGCGGATTGTCTACTTCCACAACGGCGGTGATGAGATTTTTCTGATGGGCAGCGCCGACTGGCGACCGCGCAACCTCGACCGCCGGGTCGAAGCCGTGGTACCCATCACCGACCCCGCCATTCGGGCCGAACTACGGTTTATTCTAGACGCCTGCCTCCAAGACAACCGCCAAGCCTGGGATATGCATCCCAACGGCACCTACACCCAGCGTCGCCCCCCCGATCCCGCTGCCGTCTACAGTGCCCAGGCTATCCTGATGGATCGGGCCAGCCGCCGCCCGAGTCAGGGGATCTAGGGGGAAGCGGCCCTGGGGTACACCGGTCGGCAACAGACCCATTCCCGTGGGCGCAGGAATAGAGTAAAATACATCCCATGGAATAAACCCATAGATTTTATTTGTGGTTAATCAGTCGTGGTTGATCTGCTGAGCTACGGTTTCATCACCCTGGGGGTGGTGTTTTGGTTTTGGGGTACCTGGCCTCTGTTGGGGCCAAGGTCAGTGCTATTCAAACTCCATGGGCTGTCCGTGGCAGATACCCTCGGATCCATGGCTATTGTGGCGGGGCTGCTGCTCAAAATTCCTAGCGAATGGCCCCTGCTGGTGTTGGGGCTCATGACCCTAGCCCTGTGGAACACCGTCTTGGGCTACGTGCTGGCCTACTGTGCAACCCCGGAGGACAGCCATGACCGATAGCTATCTCTACGCCATTGTGGCCTTGCTGCCCCTGGCCACCTTGATGCTGATGATCCAAACTAGCCCCTACCAGGCCCTCGTCATTCGCGGCATTTTAGGGGCGGTGGCAGCCCTGGTATACGCGGTGCTGGGAGGGGCCGATGTCGCCCTCACCGAGGCCCTGGTTGGAACCATGCTGGCCATCACCCTCTATGCCGTGGCGGTGCGGTCTTCCCTGGTGATGCGGTTGGGGCTGTTGGAGGAGGCCCATACCGTCCAGGCTGCGCCCCTGCGCCAGTTGCTTGACCCGCTGCGGACGGTGCTGCGTCGCCATCACCTGCGCCTAGAACTGGTGCCCTATGCCGATGCCGCCAGTCTGGCCCAAGCCCTGGCCGACAAAGCCGTTCACGGGATTTACCAGGCTCCCACCGGGATCCCCGCCGAGGCTTCAGGTGATCCCCTCGCCGAGGCTACCCCCCAACCGCCTACCCTAACCCTGCGGGTGCCTCGGCTCTACACCCTGCTCACCGACGAGCTACCGGCCCTCCTGGCCACCCTACACCCCGCCACCCCCACTCCCCTGGCGGAACCCCTCGCGAAAACCGTGCCCTGATCTGGAGATGGCGATGAAGTGGATTTATGTGATTGCGGGCGTGCTGCTGTTCGTCAAAATCCTGGTGCTACCCGAGACCATCGTGGTGCCGCCCGGGCCTAACCTGGTGGAAACCCTGGTGGCCGATAGCGGCGTCCCCAATGCCGTGTCGGGGATCATCTTCCGCAACCGCCTCTATGACACCATTTTCGAGGTTGTGGTGTTCACCATTGCCATCATGGGGGCCAAATATCTCCTGGCGGATGAAGTGCCCAATGCCCCCTTCTACCGCTTCACCGACGAGCCCTCCATCGTCCTGGCTCGCCTGGGGGCCACCATTACTGCCCTGGTGAGCATCGAGCTGGCCATTCGCGGCCATCTCAGCCCTGGGGGTGGGTTTGCCGCCGGGGTGGCTGGGGGCACCGCCATTGGCTTAGTGGCCATCACCGCCCCCTCCTCGGAATGGCTCCAGGCCCTTTACGAACGCTGGCAAGCCGCCGCCCTCGAAAAGGTTTCGGTGCTGGTGTTTATTGTCCTCGCCGTCATCACGCTAATTGGCCTCGAACTGCCCCAGGGGGAGGTGGGAACCTTGCTCAGCGGCGGCATCATCCCGATCCTCAACATCCTGGTGGCCCTTAAGGTGGCCCTGGGGTCTTGGGCGGCTATTCTGCTGTTCATCCGCTATCGGGGGCTGTTGTAGGCGGGTAAACTCTCCAAAACAGGTGGTTGGAGGGGTAGAGCCGCGTGATCCCCGGCACCTTTATCCTGCGATCCCCAGAAGCTAAATAACATATGATCGATACATCGCTTTTCAAGGCCATGGGCCAAGACAAAGGTAAGCTGTTAGTCATCTAAAATACACTAGCCAGATCTCCGTCAAAGCCTTTTGGAAAAGGCTATGGAGAAAGTCAACATGCAATTTAGATGCACATCAGCTTATCCAAGGCTTGATCTTAAGCGGTTTTTTTACCTGGACAGATTTAAAGAACCGGAATTGCCGCTCTTTAAGAAAGGTAAATAATGATGGCTTGGGTAGTGGATTGTCCCTAGAAATGGGCACACAAAGAACTGAATTTCCTGCCACCAATCCCCCGCCACCGGGATGCTTTCCCAATCCACCCAGACCTCCCGCCCGGTGGCCTCTAGGGCGCTGTGGAGTTGCTGCACAAACTCCTTATTGCGGCGGGAGTAGGAGATAAACACGTTAGCTTGGGCACTGTCGCGTCCAGCACCTGACACACGTCGGTGGGCGTTTGCCGCCCAGATTTAGGAGCCAGCTTAACCCGATAGTAGGATTGGCCCTGGCGGTCGAGGGTATAGAGATAGCCCTGGCCGAGCAGATCGGCCAGGTGGGCCTGCACCTCGTCTAGGGTCTGCTCCAGATGATTCGCTAAATCCGTTGGGGTGGCCTCATAGTGGCGAATCAGCCAGTTCACCACCGCCTGTTGATCCTCCGGCAGGGTGAGAATATCCGCCACCCGCAGCCCCGGAGATCGCCGCCGCCCCGGCGTTGGCCCCGTCAGGAGTATATCTAAGTTGTCATCGCCCATAGTGTTCCGACCTCGTGCCGCCCAGGGGAAGGGCTGTTCCCATGATGAACACCCTAGCCCATGGCCACCGTAGCAAATTTCCCCCCGGCGAGCCAGATGGTGTTCGGGGGGGAAGGCCTTCTGTTTAGGAGGCGTCCTGGGGTTCCGGGGTGGCGGGTTCGGTAATCAGCCGCGATCCTTGTTTGCGGGTGATGTAGTTGCTGGCCCATTGGATCATGACGATGACTTTGTTGTCGAACTCGATGAGGAAGAAAATGTGGACAAACAGCCACACAAACCAGGCCGGAAACCCGGTGAGCTGCACCCGGGGGAAGTTCACCACCGCCGAGTGACGACCAATCACCGCGAGGCCCCCCGTGTCCTTATAGGCAAAGGCGGGGGTGGGCTGCTGGTTGAGGCGACGCTGGATCAGCTTGGCCACATACTGGCCTTCCTGCATAGCCACGGGGGCAATTCCCGGCAGGGGCTGATCCCCTGGGTGGGCAAAGTGGGCGAGGTCTCCCACCACAAAAATGTCGGGAGAGTTGGGGACGCTCAGATCGGCGTTGACGATCACCCGCCCCGCCCGATCCCGTTCGGCCCCCGTGCGGTCGGCCAGAATGCCGCCCATGCCCGGATCGCGTACCCCCGCCGCCCACAGCACCGTCGCCGCCTGCACCGTTGTCAGGTCGCCCCCCTGCTTGAGGGTCACTTGGTGGCCTTCAATGTCCGTTACCAGGGTTTGGGTGAAGATTTCCACCCCCATGGCCTCTAGGTCTTGGTAGGCCCGCTGAGACAGTTCCGCCGGGAAGGGCGGCAGCACCCGATCCATCCCCTCCACCAGGAGAATGCGGGTTTGGCTGGTATCAATTTGGCGAAAATCGGGCTTGAGGGTGTGATAGGCCAGTTCCGCCAGGGCTCCGGCCAGTTCCACCCCCGTCGGCCCCGCCCCCACAATCACAAAGGTGAGCAAGGCCCGCTGGAGATCGGGATCCGTGGTTTTTTCGGCGGCCTCGAAGGCGGCAAAAATACGCCGCCGCATTTCCAGGGCATCCTCCACGGTTTTGAGGCCGGGGGCAATGTCGGCCCAGTCATCGCGGCCAAAGTAGAAGTGGCTCATGCCGGTGGCCACAATCAACGTGTCGTAGGGCAAGGTGGTCTGGAATTGGGCGTCATTGCCCCTAAGGCTAACGGTTTTCGTTTGG
>JALQST010000369.1 GCA_023264315.1 Nodosilinea sp. BSH.14 | reverse complement strand
TGGCGGCCTTCAAGAGGCTAGAACCCTTGAGATCACGTTGCCACTCCCAGAAAAATCTGTATTTTTCGAGGTACCCTCATGTTTAATGGCGCTTTCGGCTTCTAGGGCCAGGTAATCTTGGGCGGTGAGGGAAGGCGGTGGGGAGGCAACCATAGGGCATATTTACCAACTCTGAGGTTGACACGAATCATCATTGAGAATAACAACGCTGTCTCCCGATTGCGCCATCACAAATAGCCCCTTGCGATAGGCATAGCGGGCCACCTTATGGGGTACCACCATGCCAGCCACGGCTCCCATGGTCTGTACGTCAGCATAGCGGGGCATCAGGTGCTTAAATTTGCTCAATCGTTCTAGGTGTTCATCCACATCACTCTGGGTTAATTTTCTGTCCAGATCACCTTGCTGAGCACACCGGATTCGGGGAACTCTAGGTGGTCGTGGAGTTGCAGGGTGGTGGCGGGTGGGGTGATGAGATGGGCCATGGTGAGCATTAGGGCGTTCTAGAATAGTGTCATGGCGTTTTGCGGTTTTGTCTATGCCAGCCACCGTTGCCGTTAACCTGCCGAAAACCTTGCGGGTCAGCGAGGATCAGTTTGGGGCCATCGTCCAGGCCAATCCTGATTTGCGCCTAGAACTCACCGCCACGGGAGAATTAATCGCCATGTCGCCGACCGGGAGCGAGAGTGGGAGCTACAACTTTGAACTGGGTATCGACTTAGGCATTTGGAACCGTCGCACCGCCCTGGGAAAAGCGTTTGATTCCTCCAGCGGGTTTCGGTTGCCCAATGGGGCCATTCGTTCCCCCGATGTGGCTTGGGTGGCGCTGGAACGCTGGGCCGCCCTCAGCCCCGACCAACGCCAGGGCTTTGCCCCCCTCTGTCCCGATTTTGTGATTGAGCTCCTGTCGGCAACGGATGACGTAGCCACCCTTCAGGCCAAGATGCAGGAATACATCGACAACGGCTGTCGGCTGGGCTGGCTGGTGAACCCCAAAACTCGCACCGTAGAGGTGTATCGTCCCGATGCGGCCCCGGAAACCCTACCCTTCACGGCGACCTTATCCGGGGAATCCGTCTTGCCCGGATTTGAACTCAACCTCCATAGCCTCTTGCCCTAGGGCTTCGGGGAAGGTGAGATCCCAGGGTTCTCCAAGAACCCTGGGATCTGGGGTGCAGATTAGCGCCCCTCAGCAGCGACGATACGGAGGACTAGCACCATGACATCTCCCTGGATCGCCTACAACGACCTGGCCTGGACAGAAGACTGGCTGGCCGACCCCACTGACTACGAAGACGAAGTCGCAACCTACCTAGGACTGATTCAACAGTATGCCGCTGCGCCGCCTCAAACCCTATTACACCTGGGCAGCGGTGCGGGGGGAATGGATCACAGCTTCAAGCGGCACTTCACGGTCACTGGGGTAGATCTCAGTGCGGGAATGCTGGCCAAGGCTAGGGCCACCCATCCCGACATCGAATACCTCGAAGGCGATATGCGTACCCTGCGGCTAGGAAGGTTGTTCGATGCCGTGGCCATCCCTGACAGCATCGACTACATGGCCACCCTCGACGACCTCCGTAGCGCCATCGCTACCGCTGTTGCCCACCTGAAGCCGGGGGGTGTTCTCCTGGTGATGGGCAAACCCCAAGAGCAATTCCAAAACAACAACTTTGCCTACACCGGAGAGCGCCAGGGCATCCACATCACCCTGCTGGAAAACAACTACATCAACCCCCACCACCCCAACACCTACGAGGCCACGCTGATCTACCTGGTTCGCCAGAGTGGAGAGCTGATGATGCACCATGATCGCCACATTCTGGGACTATTCCCCCAAGCCACCTGGGAACAGGTCTTCCGCGATGCGGGCCTAACCCTGCACCAGCACAGCCTAGACGGCCTTTACGACCCCTACCTGCTGGCCGAGGGCAGCTATCCGCAAACCATTTTTGTCGGCGTAAACTAGGGGCAAGGCGAATTCTGTGGAGGTGTCACCGATGATTGCCGAACCTCAATTCATGCCTATGTCACCCCAGGACTACCTCGCCTGGGAAGCCCAACAGGATGAAAAATACGCCTACGTGGACGGTGAAGTCTTCGCTATGACCGGGGGTACCATTCCCCATAACCTGATTGCAGGCAACCTTTTTGCGCTGCTGAAATCCCATGTGAGACAGCGCGGCTGTCGGGTCTTCATTGCCGATGTGAAAGTGCAAATTTCTCACCGTGGCCCCTACCACTATCCCGATGTGATGGTGAGTTGCGACCCTAGGGACAAAAATGCGATCAAGCTGATTCAATATCCTTGCCTGATTATTGAGGTTCTGTCTCCCAGTACCGCCGCCTACGACCACCACGACAAATTTACCCATTATCGCCAAATTCCTACCCTGCAAGACTACGTCCTCATTGATGCCGAAAAAATTAGCATTGACCGCTATCGACGCATGGCGGATCGCCACTGGGATTTGCAAACCTATCTGGCAGGGGAATCCCTCGATTTATCCGGCATCGATTGGAAAATTCCCCTAGAGCGCATTTACGAAGACGTGCCGATCTCACCCCAGGATGACGCAGAAGAGGCGGATCAGTAGGTTGAATCGTGCGAAGCAGGGGAGTCCGGCTCCATGCCGACGGACTGCCAGCCTTCGCCCAACAAGCCAATCCACCGAGCCGCAACGACAGCCTAGAGGATTAACCCAGTCGCTCGTCCCACGACAAGATCGGCCAGATATCAGGGGTTCTCCACCCTGCCAAGTTGAGTGGATAGGGCCGGATGCAGAGGCACTATCTACCTCACAACCTTAGCTCGACTTTATCCAATTGATCCAAAAAGGAAAGCAGCAAGCAGAATTCAGATGAGGGTCTGAATTGCCGCGCGGGGGATCTACCGCGACCCGGTGCGTTCGAGCCAATCGCATGTCGTCAAGACCAGTGGACTGCGCTGGCTCAGTCTGATGCTGTTGGTGCCGATTCCCTGGGCACAACAACGGGTCTGGGCCTTACCGTTTTTGACGGTACTCGCGCCCTCAGAGGGCTACAACCACAGCCAAG
>JALQST010000368.1 GCA_023264315.1 Nodosilinea sp. BSH.14 | reverse complement strand
TTCCAGCAACCGGTTTATACGATCGAGAGGGGAGAAACTGGACCTCTCTCTATCGACATCGTTCCTTGATCAGTAAGCAGGTTTTGATTCCTGACTTACAAGCTGGAGGGTTTGATGCCCAGTTGGTTAACCTCAGGGATGCCAATCATAGTGAGGTGTTTGGGGAGGTGGAGTGGAAGGGCATGACCCTACGCAAAACCTACGTAGGCGGTCACATTGCTGCGGTCGATCCCCACGCCTTTGACGCCTGGGGGGTAACAGTCAATTTTTCCCAGGATCGCCAGGTCAGTTGCATGCTGATTGAACATTTGGCCAGGGGAGGGCGCCCGGTGGTGGTGGGCGGTTCTGATGCCTTTGCCGAACCCCATCACTACTTGCAAGCGGGGGCCACAGCCGTGGTGCAGGATAAATCTGGAGCGGCGAACTGGCCAATTTTTGACTACGTGCTGGGTAAGCCGCCCCGGGAGGACCTGACGGGCGTGATTTTTGCCGATGGAAAGCAGTACCCCCGCAAAGCCAAGGCAAAAACCCCCGATGAGTGGGCACTCCCTTCCGTAGAGGTGGCCCGAGACTGTTTAGGCTCAGTCCCCAATGTCCAGGGGTTTGTACCCGTTGGTTCCATCGTCGCTGATATTGGCTGCGATCGTACCTGCGATTTTTGCATGACCCCAACCTACGGCACTGGCTTTCGCAGAATGTCTCCAGAGACTTTCCTGAAATGGTTAGCGATTCAAAAAGAGGCCGGGGCGAGATCGATCAATATCGGCTCTGATCAATTCTTGGCCCGTGCCCTCTTTCCGGAGGGGCGACAGGAGATTCTCGATATTACCCATGGGGCGCGGCAGATGGGGGTGACTCTGATGTGGCCGAATGGGCTGGAGTTGAGAAAAACCACCCTGGGAGCGGGGCGCAACTATGATAGCACCGACCTCAGACCCGACCATGAACTGATTGAAGCTCTGTTTGGCTGGGATGGCAAGGTGGGCTGTCCACTGGCCTATATTCCGGCGGAGCGTCCTGTGTTTGGACGAGAAGCCTACAAAAAACTACTACCTTGGCAGGAACATTGCGAGTTAATGAAGGCTGTGGTCAGAACCGGTGTGCCGGTGATTGCCTACGGTACCATTGTCGGTCTCCCGGATGACGACCACGACGCCCTGGCTCGCCTGGAGGAGGCCGTCTTAGAACTGGTGGATGAGCTGGTGGAGATTAACCCCAATCTGGAATTTCAAAATTCCTGCTACAGCATTATTCCCCTGCCTGGAACGCCCCAGGCTTACAACTTACGTAAGGAAGGCTTGCTTCAATTTGAAGACAGTTGTCTCTGGGGAATGTGGACCACGACTTCCAACACCTATCACCTTACCTATGATCAGGTTTCTGACTGGCAGATTCGCCTCTCCAATATTCGCAGAGCCCCCTCTGAGTTTACCAACTATAACGGTGAGTATTCAGGTATGGTTGCTGATGCCGTCTACGAGAGTATTGATGTAGCCGCTTCATCTCCTGAATATGCAGCGAGTGCTGTCTAATTAACTAATACATCACTCTTGACACCCAACTACCTTGGCTCAGATATAGCCATAAGCAAATGGACGTAGATGTATCAAGTATCTTGCCAGTCTGTGTTTCCATTGGTGATTTTCATCGATTAATCATCAGGTCATCAACCTATTGACCAAACCCCTATTGTCACTCTGGACATATCCTATGTCAGTATTATCAACAACAGTTACACCATCTGCATCGGTTGAGTTTGATCCAGCTGTGCATCTAGATTTTGATCCCACAACGGTTCATCGAGTTAGCATGAGTGAAATCGGGTTAAATCCATCAGTAGCGTTACTTGATTTCGCCTTCACCTATCCCTTCAAGCTACTTTCAAAAGAAGGAGTACGACAGATTCGGGCAGAACTAACCCGCAAAGAAGTACAACAACATTGTCGTTTTGAAACCAGGCGCAATCCCTATGCTATTCGAGGTGTATGGAAATATTCTCCCTTTTTGGTCAATCTTTGGCGAAGCCAGGAGGCGACTGAAGCGGTTTCACAGGCGGTTGGTTACCCCTTACTGCTAAATCAACTAGATTGGGATCTTGGCCATGTCAATGCAGAAGTCAGTGCTGATTATCCCAATGAGTTCAACCCACCCCACGCAGTCACACAAAATCTGGAGGCGATGCTGCCACCAGAGCATATAAAATCACCAGCGGCCACCTTTAGGAAGAACTTTACCACCGAACACTACAATGATGCATTCGTAGCCGAGTCCTATAACGGTTACGACGATGCCCAGAAATTTACAGATTTTTGGCACGTAGACGATTACCCATTTGTTTGCGTTGTGATGTTAAGTGATTCCAGCCAATTTGAAGGAGGCGAAACCGCTATCCGCACTAATCGAGGTGGCGTCATTGAACTTAAGTTCCCTGAGGCAGGATACGCCGTCATGATTCAGGGACGGTATGTTGCTCATTGTGCCCGACGTGCTTTGAATGCCAAAGAGCGCATTACTATGATTCCTACTTATATACCGGCAGACGTTATGGAGGAAGATACAACCTTTCTAGACGCTGCAAAAGGTAATTCTCATCTGGGCGAACTCTTTCAGCAGTGGTCTCTTTATCGATTTGAGCGCTTAGCAAAACGGGTTGATCAATATACTAAACAGCGTATTAAGGATCAAATAGTTGCAGGTACATTCAATAAACACGAGATTATGGAGGAGTGCGATCGTCTGATTGCCTACCTGGAACAAACCAAACAGCAAATCACCTGGCCCGATGAATCCCTGGTGACCCTACAGTAGACCTCCGATCATGACCCAGACCACCCTTGCCCCGCCGCTCCGCCTCGATCGCTGCGATCCCCAGGCGCTCTTGGCCTACTACCAGCGGGCCTGGGCCCTGGAGGATCGCCTCTGGCAAAGCCTGGTGGGGGATGGGCCCTTCTACCTCAACCCTGACCCCCTACGCAATCTGCTGATTTTCTACCCAGCAATTCTCATTTTGGCGAAAAGCTATTCAAAGGCCAGGAATAAGGGTAGGGTAATGCCATCTGAGAGACCTAAG
>JALQST010000367.1 GCA_023264315.1 Nodosilinea sp. BSH.14 | reverse complement strand
CAGACCCTAGACGCGAACCTACGCCTACTCAGTGCCCATTCCCCCGTGCAAATCGTGGCGATATCTTCCTGCGACACCATGGCGGGAAAAACCACCGTGGCCGCTCACCTCGCGGTTGCATCGGCCAGATCGGGTCGTAAGGTTTTACTGATCGATGGCGATCTCAGGGGATCCGCCGTGGGCCAACGGTTTGGGCTGAGGCCACCCGTCCCCATGCCAGGATCTTCGCTCGCCAAGGAGGCGGTGATGCCTGAGATCCAGTCGGTTCTAGAGGATGGCACCCTAGATGTACTTCAGGGCGCGAGTACTCATGGGATGGCTCCCGCAGGGTTTCTGGCCAGTGCTCCGTTCGAGCGGTTCCTGAAACAATGCCGTAGCCACTATGACCTCATCCTCCTGGATACGCCCACGTCCCTCAATGTGGCCGAAACGAAAATCGTCAGTCAGTATGCCGATGGCTTACTGGTCGTGATCAAGCTCGGCCAAACGGATCGGGAACTGGTCAACGGTGCCCTGAAGGATTTTCGCACGGCCTCCAAAACACCCCTGTTGGGTCTGGTGGCGAATGGCGTGGAGGCCAGGTAGAGAATTTATGGATGTCTTCCGTCAACTGGCTCGTCTTCCCCGTCGTTTCAAGCTCTATCTACTTTGGTTTACCGATGTTTTGGCCATTACAACGGCTTTATATATTGCCCTAGCCCTGACGAATCATCAGCTTTTGCCGATGGACAACCTCCTAGCCTATGGGCCGTTCATCCTGGGCAATATTCTGATTAAAACCGTTGTTTTTTATGCCGTAGGTCTACATCGTTCTGTCCTGAAGTACATCAACGCCGATCTGCTCTGGAAAGGCGTTGTTCTATCCAGCGTTGGCTTTGGCCTATTGCTATCCCTCCTTCCCTACCCAGACTACTCCTTTGTTCTTTGGATCAATGACTTTGTCTGGACATTTTTGCTGGTTCTGGGCATTCGATCCCTAGCCCGTTTTCTGGTCTACTCTGAATCGCTCGATCATCCCAAGCGACCGGTCATCATCTATGGAGCGGGAACGGCAGGATCGCAACTGGCCAAGACGTTAGCTTCCGGTCGCGAGTTTAAGATTGTTGCGTTTGTCGATGACAATCCTCAGCTTCAGTCTCAGTTGGTGGCGGGTATTCTAGTCTACAATCCTGTGCTGCTGCCCAAGCTGATTGATGATCACACGGTTGAAATTCTCCTGTTAGCGATGCCCTCGATTCCCAAGCAGGAGCAAGCCGCTATTCTCAACTCCCTTTCCTCTTTGCCGGTCACGGTCAAAACCGTCCCTACGTTAGAGGAAATTGTATCCGGGCAAACGATGATCAACACCTTACTGCCGGTCAACATTAAGGATCTCTTGAACCGTGAAGAGGTGTTGCCGGATGTATCGCTTCTCTCGAGGAATATCACGGGGAAGATCGTACTCGTAACCGGCGCTGGCGGATCCATTGGTTCGGAACTCTGTCGGCAGATTGCCCTGCAACATCCCCAGCAGCTTATTCTCTATGAACTGAATGAATTTGCCCTGTACAAAATTGATCTGGAACTCCGTGAAACTTTTCCTCGATTAACCTGCATTCCCTGCCTAGGTTCAGTGACAGACCTAACCCGAATGGCGTCAATTTTGGCGCAGTATCAGGTCAACACCGTTTATCATGCGGCGGCCTACAAACATGTCCCTCTGGTAGAGGATAATGCGGGGCCAGCCGTCCTCAATAATATCTTGGGTACCCAGGTGGTTGCGGAAGCCGCCCTCAGTCATGGTGTCGATACCTTCGTGCTCATTTCCACAGACAAGGCCGTCAGACCTACCAATATTATGGGCACCACAAAGCGGGTGGCGGAGCTGATTGTGCAAGCGATTGCCAACCGTTCTTCCAGCACTCGTTTTAGTATCGTTCGGTTTGGCAATGTGCTAGGCAGTACCGGATCGGTCGTACCTCGATTTACCGATCAAATTCGGTCAGGCAAAGCGGTCACCGTGACTCATCCTGAGGTGACTCGATATTTTATGTCCATCCCCGAAGCCGCTCGACTGGTGATTCAAGCCGGGGCCCTGGGTCGTCAGGGCGAGGTTTTTCTGCTAGATATGGGTAAACCCGTTAAAATCTATGATCTTGCCCAGCAAATGATCTATTTAAGTGGGCTCACGCCCAATGTGGATGTTCCCATTGAAATCACTGGACTTCGTCCCGGAGAAAAGCTCTACGAGGAACTCTTGATTGACCGAACCAAGGCCGCACCCACGCAACACCCCAAAATTTTTACGGCCCAAGATCGTACGACGAATTTAGTCGATCTTGATTTATGTTTGGATCCGCTATTTCAAGCCGCTCAGCAAAACGATACCCTGACTATGATGCATTGTCTCCAAACCCTTGTGCCTGAGTATCAGCCCCAGGGTAAAGTACGTCCTTTAGCCTCCATACAGGCCCGATCAGACCCTGATCAAAGGGCCTAGGTGCTATTGGCAATGGGGATAAGACGACGGATCATTCCAAGGAACTTTGACCATGACACGACCTACAGGCGAGCAGCGACGTGATCGTAACCGAAAACGTTCTAAGCGGCGTCAAATTTACTGTCCAGACCATGGATGTTATCTAGACAGCGTTAGCCGGAAATACCTACTCTACACAGACTCCCCGGAGCAACTGCGCCAGCGAGGAGTGGGACGCCGGGTCGCGTTAATGTTGATCGCCACGGAAACAGCGGTTCGCCTCGATAACGAGTGGATTGAAGGGTTTTGGTGTCCTGAATGTGAAGCCGTGTCCTGGTACCATGTGCGTCTGAGTGGAGATCGAAAATATCAGATTTCAGCGGTTGAACGCGACCTTTGGGAACAGGCGGCTGGCGTGATTCACCCTGAGGGAAATCCTTCCGTGGGAGCCTTCACCCGTCGCCAAGCCCGAGCCAATCACTATGGCGGCACGAAGGATTTTAAGTTTGTTGTTTAAGTGCCACTCAACTATCCCGCTCGGGCTGATATCATAGGGCACCTCGAAAAATACAGATTTTTCTGGGAGTGGCAACGTGATCTCAAGGGTTCTAGCCTTTTGAAGGCCGCCAA
>JALQST010000366.1 GCA_023264315.1 Nodosilinea sp. BSH.14 | reverse complement strand
TGGGGAGGGGTGATCACCCCTCTTTTAGCCCGTTTTTGCCGGTGGCGTCAACTCACGGTTTTTGATAACGGTACGGCCCTCGGTATGATAAGAAACAGTTTTGGGTGTTCCCTGGCACGGCCCCGGCGGGGTAACGGTTTGGGGGCACCTTTTTCGGTATAGTCAAGTGTTGGACATCGCAGCGTAGGACCCAGCAAGACCCATGGTTCAAGAACGGACATTACCCCAGTTTCAGGCTCCAGCGGCTTCCATCTCCAGCGAGGAAGGGCTGAGGCTTTACGAAGACATGATTTTGGGTCGCTTCTTTGAAGACAAGTGCGCCGAAATGTACTATCGGGGCAAAATGTTCGGGTTTGTGCACCTCTACAACGGCCAGGAAGCGGTGTCCACCGGGGTCATCAAGTCCATGCGCCCCGATGACTATGTGTGCAGCACCTACCGCGACCACGTCCATGCCCTCAGCGCCGGAGTACCTGCCAAAAACGTGATGGCGGAACTCTTCGGCAAGGAAACGGGCTGTAGCCGGGGCCGAGGTGGCTCCATGCACTTGTTTTCTGGCGAACACAACCTGCTAGGGGGCTTTGCCTTCATTGGGGAAGGAATCCCCGTAGCCCTAGGCGCGGCCTTCCAAACCCACTACCGCCGCGTCGCCCTAGGGGATGCCAGTGCCGACCAAGTGACCGCCTGCTTCTTTGGCGATGGCACCACTAACAACGGCCAATTTTTTGAATGCTTGAACATGGCGGCCCTGTGGAAGCTGCCGATCCTATTCGTGGTGGAAAACAACAAGTGGGCGATTGGCATGGCCCACGAACGGGCCACATCCCATCCGGAAATCTACAAAAAAGCCTCGGTGTTTGGGATGCCCGGGTATGAAGTGGACGGCATGGATGTGATGGCGGTGCGATCCATCGCCCAGGAAGCCGTGGCCCGCGCCCGTGCTGGCGAAGGCCCGACCCTGATTGAAGCCCTCACCTACCGCTTCCGGGGCCACTCCCTAGCCGACCCCGACGAACTGCGCTCCAAGGCCGAAAAAGAGGAATGGCTGGCCCGCGACCCGATCAAGCGGCTTGAAGCCTACCTGCTCGAACAAAACCTGGCCGACGAAGCCACCCTCAAGGGCGTGCGGGATCACATCCAAACGACCATCGACGATGCCCTCACCTTCGCCGAAGAAAGCCCCGAACCCAGCCCCGACGACCTCTATAAGTACATCTTCGCCGACAGCTAACGTAGGTGGCATGGCCCACCTCTGAGCAGACGTTTGGATGATGGTGGGCCGTGCCCTACGACGATTGGATTATGGTGGGCCGTGCCCACCCTACGTTTTTTTAACTTCACCCAAGCAACGACACCGAAACCATGGCAGAAACTCTCCTCTTTAACGCCCTGCGCGAGGCCATCGACGAAGAGATGGGCCGCGACGACACCGTTTTTGTGCTGGGCGAAGATGTCGGCCAATACGGCGGCTCCTACAAGGTCACGAAGGATCTCTACGAGAAGTACGGTGAGTTCCGGGTGCTGGATACCCCTATCGCCGAAAACAGCTTTACCGGGATGGCCGTGGGGGCCGCGATGACCGGGTTGCGGCCCATCATCGAAGGCATGAACATGGGCTTTTTGCTGCTGGCCTTCAACCAAATTGCCAACAATGCCGGGATGCTGCGCTACACCTCCGGCGGCAACTTCAAAATTCCCATGGTGATCCGTGGCCCTGGCGGCGTGGGTCGGCAGCTAGGAGCCGAGCACTCCCAGCGCCTGGAAGCCTACTTCCAGGCGGTGCCCGGTCTGAAAATCGTGGCCTGCTCCACCCCCTACAACGCCAAGGGGCTGCTAAAGTCCGCCATCCGCGACGACAACCCGGTGCTGTTCTTCGAGCACGTCCTGCTCTATAACCTCAAAGAAGACCTGCCCAACCACGAGTACCTAGTGCCCCTGGATAAGGCGGAAATCGTCCGTCCCGGCAAGGACGTCACCATCCTCACCTACTCCCGGATGCGCCACCACGTGACCCAGGCGGTGAAGGGCCTCGTCGCCAAGGGCTTTGACCCAGAGGTGATCGACCTGATCTCCCTCAAACCCCTGGATTTTGAGACCATCGGCGCATCCATCAAGAAAACCCACCGAGTCATCGTCGTCGAAGAATGTATGCGAACGGGGGGCATCGGTGCGGAAATCATCGCCTCCATCAACGACCGCTTCTTTGATGAACTGGATGCCCCGGTGCTGAGGATGTCTTCCCAGGATATCCCCACCCCCTACAACGGCAAGCTGGAAAGCCTGACCATTGTGCAGCCCAAGCAGATCGAAGCCGCCGTTGAGAACATGATGGCCCTGAAGGTTTAGGCTGGGTCAATTGTCCCCCACCCCGGTAGGGCGGGCTTCCAGCCTGCCACTCCAGACGGCACAGATTAGTCGGTGGCCAAGTCCCCTCAGCCCTCACCCCCAGCCCCTCTCCCAGGGGGGAGAGGGGGGCCGGAAAGGTTCTCAGTGTCCTAAATTTTTTGCAAGTCTGTAGCGTTCCGATTCCCGATTCGTCCTGTTACCCCCCTGATCCATGGCAAAGTATCAAGCTTGGTTAGCACTGATTCTGGCATTGGCCATTGGGGCTGTGACGCTGATTGCGAATTCGCTGCTGGCGGAAAATCCGCTGTTTCCCACCTCCCTCGGTCTGGATCTACGCGGCGGTTCCCAGCTAACGATTCAGGTGCAGCCCACGGAGGCCATTCCCACCATCACCGAACGAGAAATGGAAGCGGTGCAGAGCGTGGTGGAGGGTCGGGTGAACGGGCTGGGGGTTTCCGAAGCCGTCGTGCAGCAGCTAGGCAACGATCAGCTTTTGGTGCAGTTGCCGGGGATTAATGATCCTCAGCAGGCGGAGCGAGTCTTGGGTGGCACGGCACAGCTAGAGTTCCGCGCCCAGAAGGCGGGTACTGAGCAGCAGCTTTTGGTGGAAGGCGAGATTTTGCAGGAGCACCTGGCTGACCTGGCCCAAATTCAGGCGAATCTGCCCCCCACCGGAGCCATGGACGACGCCACCCAGTCAGAAATCGACGCCATTCAGGCCGACATTGCCGCCAGCGAAGCCGC
>JALQST010000365.1 GCA_023264315.1 Nodosilinea sp. BSH.14 | reverse complement strand
GGATCCCGCCATCCTGCCCGACTAGGGCGTGTCATCAATCGGATGAAATTAACGACTCCTCGACGCTCTAGCTCCCCAGGCAAGGGGCTTAAGCCCCTTGTTCCGCTGGGATGGTGACAGCAAAATGCGGGTTTGGGCTTATTGGATGACACGCTCTAGACCCGCAAGGATAGGGATGATCGCTACAGCCCTAGCCCCTGCTTACTGCGTTTGAGTTGTTTATAAAGCCCTTTGATCTGCTGGTAGGCTTCCTCAGGGGAAAGCTTGCCGCCCGTGTTGAGGCAGGAAATGTAGCTGACGCTGTTGGCAAATTCCTGCAAATTGGCATTAAACGTCAGGTTTTGAGGGGAGAATTCGCCATAGTAGCGGCTTTGAGGAAATAAGAGGCGCTTCATATCCCGATGTTCCGGTGATGAATTGGAGCCAGCCATAGTCCCCCCCTAGCGGATTTGTTAACGTCTTTTAAACCTTTTCTTAATTCTAGTCAACACCTAATGCCGGTGGGTAGCAGGGGATACTCACGGATGACCGGATTCTGGGAGATGGGCTAGGACGGTTCAGCGTAGCCCATATCTGCCCGGTCTAGGGTAGCCGCTGCGGCATGATCCGAAGCAAGGGGGATATCGGATTTTTCGGCCTGGGCTTTTTCGAGATCGGCGACCGTGGCCAGGGTGGGGCTGGGACTTTCCGCCGGGGTGGCCGGATCTGTGGCCTCAGGTTCGGACTCGGTGCGCTTAGAAAAGCCCCAGGCAAACACGGCGGCAATCAGCAGCACCATCAACCACTCGGGCGGCACGAGGGCTGGATCCATCACCCGCACCAACAGCCGCACCCCCACAAAGGCCACGGTGACAAAGCCCGCATCTTCCAAATGCTCAAATTCCTCCAGCCAGCGGATAAACAGCCCCGCCATGAATCGCAGGGTCAGCACCCCAATTAGCCCGCCCAATAAAATCACTAGCACGTCCTTGGAGAGGGCCAGGGCCGTGGTGACGCTATCGAGGGAAAAGGCTAGATCCGTAAAAGCGATAATGGGGATGGCCTGGATCAGGGAGGCAAAGCGGGGGCCGTGGTGTTGAGCCTCGGCATCGGTTGCGGCGGTGAAGTGCTTGAAGACCAACCACAGGAGGTAGGCTGCCCCTAGCACCTCAAACTGCCAGAACCGGAGCACCCATCCGGCGGCTAAAATCAACGCCACCCGCAATACAAAGGCAATCAGCAGGCCAAAGTTGAGGGCCTGTCGCTGGAGCTTTTCCCCCTCCAACCCCTGGGCGATGGCCGCTAGGGCAATGGCGTTATCGGCGGAGAGCACCGCCTCCAGGGCAATCAACACGGGCAGCAGCAGCAGCGTGTCTACCCCAAAGTTGGTTGAAATATCGAGCAGTTGGTCTAGCATGAATTCAGTTTGGCTACCCTGGGCAGCCCTTAAGGTTGGGTGGTGGGTGGTGATGGAGCTAGGTGTGCTGAGCCAGCAGGATGACTGGCGTGGAACAACGCCAAGGGCTCTGCATCGAGGGCTCTGCATTGAGCGTTCTGGGTCTCATCAGGGCTAACCTCTCCCAACAGGGCGTTACACCTCAGTCTAACCTGCTCATTAGCCCCAGCGTAGTACGGTTAATGGCCTATCTCCCGTCCATCCCTAGGAGCGATCCCGCGTGCCGAGAACATTAATCACTGCTTTTCGTCAGCAATATCCCCTGGGAGGTGTGGTGTCTGAACTGATCTGTATCCACGATGGGCTCTACGTCGTGCGGGTCACGGCGCGGGTAGATGACCAAACGCTAGCCACGGGATTGGCCGCCCATAACCGGCTCGAATCCGCTGAGGATGAGGCTTTGGTACGCGCCCTTAGCCACATTGGGTCGGCAACCATTGGCTATGGTGTGCCGCCTAGCTTGGCAGTACCGCCGCCGGATCTTCCCCAGGCTTCGACCGCCCCGCCCTCGGTCTCCCTGGATGCGCCACTGGGGAATCCTCCGATCTCACCCCCGACCCAGGGTGTGGAGGCACACACTGACGCCTTTTCCTCCCGCGATTCAGCGAACCTCCCGATCCTGGACTCCCATGCCCTGGATGATCCTGGGGCTGATTCCCCTGGGATGGTCTCCCCTCGCGAAACCTGGGCTGTACCATCGGCGTTACCTGCCTCAGTGCCCCCCTATCCGGTGAATGGCGGCCCCTTAGACGCAGCTAGTGAGCCGCCCTTTGACCCCGCGTTACTCACCCTGGAGGGCTTGCCAACCCCGTCCATCGATCTGTCGGACATTATTGCCCAAACCGATGTGGAGCTTCAGCGCCTGGGATGGAATGTGAACCAGGGGCGGGAATTTCTGGAGAAAACCTACGGCAAGCGATCCCGCCACGATCTCACGGACGAAGAACTGCTGGAGTTTTTGCTGTTCCTAGAAACCCAGCCCACCCCAGATCTCTAAGGCAGCTTTGGAATGAGCAGATTAGCCCGCCGTGAGGCTAGGCGGATGATCCTCGGGTGGGGAACCCTAGGCCACGGCCATCGGACGACCGCCCACGGAAGTCCGGTCGATCACTTGATCGATGAGGCCATATTCCACCGCCTCTTGGGGGCTCATGAAGAAGTCCCGCTCGGTGTCTTCTGCAATTTTTTCGATGAGTTTGCCCGTGTTGTTGGCGAGGGATTCGTTCAGGCGTTGCTTCAGGTACAGGATTTCCTTCGCCTGAATTTCGATATCCGTGGCCTGCCCTTGGGCACCGCCGAGGGGTTGGTGAATCATGATGCGGGAGTTAGGCAGGCTCATGCGTTTGCCCTTTTCCCCAGCGGCCAGCAAAAATGCGCCCATGCTAGCGGCAAGGCCCACACAGATGGTGCACACCTGGGGCCGAATGTGGTTCATGGTGTCGTAAATGCCCAGCCCCGCCGTGACAGACCCACCGGGAGAATTGATGTAGAGGTAAATGTCCTTTTCGGGATCCTCAGCTTCCAGAAATAGCATCTGCGCCACAATCAAATTGGCGGAATCGGACGTCACCTCTTGGCCGAGGAAAATAATCCGCTCGCGCAACAGACGGGAGTAGATGTCAAAGGCGCGTTCACCACGCCCGGACTGCTCAATAACGGTAGGAATCATGAGGATAGG
>JALQST010000364.1 GCA_023264315.1 Nodosilinea sp. BSH.14 | reverse complement strand
AACTGACGAAAATCCTCATCCTGCTGGCTGAGGTCGGCCCAGACCGCCCCTTGATTCCGCACCCAGTCCACCAGGGCGGCGCAGGCGGGGCGTTCGGTGGCGTAGTGCCCTGCGTCAATGAGGATCACCCCCCGATCTCGGGCCTCCTGGAACTGGTGAAACTTGGCGTCCGCCGTTAGGTACGCCTGGGCTCCGGTCTTGGCCACGGCCCCCAAAAAGCTGGCCCCTGACCCACCCAACACCGCCAGCCGCTGGATGGGCTGGTGCAGATCGGCGGCGGGGGAATAGATCAGCCTCGGTGGCTTCAGGATGTCTTGAATTTGCCGCAGCAACTCCTTGAGCGTTCGAACCGGCCTGAGATTCCCCACGCGGCCATAGCCCACCTCGGGCTGGGTGGGCACCACGGGCTCGGCCCCCCGCAGGTCAAGCCGCTGGGCCAGGATGTCCGCCGTTCCCCCCGCCACCTGGTCAAAGTTGGTGTGGGCACTGTAAATGCCGATGCCGTGGGTAATGGCCTGATAGACCATCTGCCCCACCGGATCGCCCTGGGTGACGGCCTTCAGGGGGCTAAAAATGAGCGGATGGTGGGCCAAAATCAGGTTCACCCCCTGCCCCAGCCGCCGCCGTTCCAGCGCTTCCTCCAGCACCGCCCAGGTCGGCGTGAGGCACACCAACACCTGGGCGGGCTGATCGCCCACCCCGGGATCCACCTGCCAACCGCCGTTGTCCCAGCTTTCCTGCCAGGTAGGCGGTGCCCAAGCCTCCAGGCGTTGGATTAAATCAGTAATGGAAATGGGCGTAGGCATGGGGCTAGGGGTGAGGATAGGGAGCGTTAGACGGCAAGCCCCATGGGACAGGCCACATTGGTGCCCCCGAGGCCGCAGTAGCCGCCGGGATTTTTAGCGAGGTACTGCTGGTGGTAGGCCTCGGCGTAGTAGAACGGTGGGGCATCTAGGATTTCCGTGGTGATGGTGCCGTAGCCCGCCGCCGATAGCGCCGTTTGATAGCGCTGGCGGGAGGCCTCCGCCTGCTGCTGCTGCGCTGGGGAATAGGTATAGATGCCGGAGCGATACTGGGTGCCCACATCATTGCCCTGACGCATCCCCTGGGTGGGGTTGTGGCTCTCCCAAAACACCTTCAGAAGCTGCTCATAACTGATGACGGTGGGGTCAAACACCACCCATACCACTTCGTTGTGCCCCGTCAGGCTAGAGCACACCTCCTGGTAGGTGGGGTTGGGGGTGTAGCCAGCGGCATAGCCCACCGCCGTGGTGTAGACGCCGTTTTGCTGCCAAAATTTGCGCTCAGCGCCCCAAAAACAGCCCAGACCAAACATCGCCCTTTCCAGGCCCGCCGGAAAGGGCGGCTGCAAGGGGTTGCCGTTGACGTAGTGCTGGCTCGGTACGGCAATGGGCGTGGTGCGCCCCGGCAGGGCGTCTTTGGAAGAGGGCATTTCAGTCTTTTTGCCTTTACCTAAGCCAAAGAAAACCATAAATCACTCTGGAATGCGACGGACTATCTACGCTTAACTATAGGCCAAGTTCCCCTTGGGGACACGGGTTGGTTAGGCGGGACGCCCCCAGGCGTGAGCACGCCCACAGGTTTTACGGCATGTTGCGGTTGAAACATCCCGGCGACAGCGTTACCCCTGATCGTCGCTGGGTAGGGTGATGAGCAAAGTGTGTTGATCATGGGATAGGCCGGATCTGGAATGGACGGTGCCGCGAAGGTGAACCAGCAAGCGGTGGGCCAACTGGTAGCGAAAACTGGGGGAGATCACGCCGTGGCGGCTATGGGACGGATCTAGGGGGAGGTCGGCGTCCGCTGACGGAGGCCATTGGCTAGCCGGAGCATTGCAGGTGAAGCCCAATATCACCGTGGAAACGCTACTGTCCATGAGGATTAGAGAGATGGCGGTGCTGTTAGCCCCCAGGGCCGCTTCCACCAAGCTCACTAGCGCTTGGGTGAGCCAGCGATCATCGGTGAGCACCTGCGGGGGATCTGCCCCTGGGTTTAGGGTTAAACGGCAGTGACGGTTGGTGCACTGCATTTCGGTGAACTGCCGCACGGTGGTCAGCACCTTGCCAAGGGAAATGGGCGATGCGGCAGGTTCTAGGGCACCGATATCCAGTTTGGAGAGGTTGATCAGGGTATCCAAATTTTGGAGGACTCGGGTGATGGTCTGGTTGGCCTGGGCGATGAACTCCCGTTCTTCGTCGGGGCTTTCACAGAGGTCTTCCAAAATTAACTGGTGCAGGCTAATCACCTGGTTGATGGGGGATCGTAGTTCGTGGGAGGCCGTACCGAGGAAAGCCGCGAGGGAGTGATACTGCTGCTGTAATCGGTCGTAGGCAAGGCGCAGGGCATCGACGTCGGCGGATCTGACAATATCGGCAGCATCAGCAGAATCAGCGCCATTGGCGGGGAGGGAAACAGGAAGCGACATCGTCAACGAGGGGGGGAAAGCCTAGCGATTAAAGTCTATCGCCCTATCGCCCAAAAGCCGATGAGATGCCGTATAACTGCTGTAGCCCTGTTTTGTGGGCTGGCTGAATGCCTCGGCTTGCCCCCTGATTTGCCCCCTACTTTCCCCAGGTTCCTAGCCATGTCTCCAGAAGCCCAACGCCTCAAGCAACTCTACGATGGTGAAACGAACTGGTACAAATGGGGGCCATACCTCAGCGAACGCCAGTGGGGCACCGTGCGGGAAGACTACAGTGCCGACGGCAACGCCTGGAGCTATTTCCCCCACGACCATGCCCGCTCCCGGGCCTACCGCTGGGGGGAGGATGGTCTGGGCGGTATTTGTGATGATCATGGCCTGTTGTGCTTTGCCCTGGCGCTTTGGAACGGCCAGGATCCTATCCTCAAAGAACGCCTGTTTGGCCTCACCAACAGCGAAGGCAACCACGGAGAGGACGTGAAGGAGTACTACTTCTACGTGGACAGCACCCCCACCCACTCCTACATGAAGTATCTGTACAAGTATCCCCAGGGGGAATATCCCTACGATGACCTGGTAAAAACCAACGCCAGCCGCGACCGCTACCAGCCGGAGTATGAGCTGCTTGATACGGGCATTTTTGACGAAAATCGCTACTTCGACGTGTTTGTGGAGTATGCCAAGGCCGAT
>JALQST010000363.1 GCA_023264315.1 Nodosilinea sp. BSH.14 | reverse complement strand
CGAAGGGTGAAAAGGCTTCGACAGGCTCAGCCTGAGCGGTATTTTATTCGCCAGCCTAGTCATACTGAGAATTGCTGAGGGATCGCAGGGGCTTCAGGCATGGCAAAAGGGCACTGTTATGATCTACTGAGTCTATCTCCTTTTTCTCGCGGATGCCATGGGACAGTCGATTACCGTTACCCAAGCCAATTTTGAAGCCGATGTCTTGGTGCAGTCGGTGGATCAGGTGGTGCTGGTGGATTTCTACGCCACCTGGTGCGGCCCCTGCCAAATCCTCAAACCCATGCTGGAAAAACTAGCCCAGGAGTACGATATCACCGTTGCCAAGGTGGACATTGACCAAAACCCCGACCTCGCCCGGGCCTTCCGGGTGGAGGGGGTGCCCGATGTGCGGATTGTGAGCCAGGGGCAGGTGATGGAAGGCTTTGTGGGGGTGTTGCCTGAGGCCGATATTCGGGAACGGCTGGCCAAGCTGGGGCTAAAGTCCACCCTGGATCTGGCCCTAGATCGATTGGCCGGGGTGCAGGCCAGCGGTGATGCCGCCATGGTGCAAACTACCTTGACCGACCTACTCACCCAATTTCCTGAACATCCCACGGTTTTGATCGCCGCTGCCCAGGTTTACCTCGGCCAAGGCGCGATGGAGGTGGCCCGTCAATACCTGGATCTGATTTCTGCGACTGATGATCGTGCCGTGGCCCAGGCTGTAGAGGGCTTGCGGGAGGTGATTGCCCTCCACCAAACCCTGGCGGAACCGGCCCCAGACTCCTCCCTGGAAGCGGCCTATCGCCAGGGGTGTGAGGCCGTTCTGGCCGGAGACTATGCCACCGCCCTAGAGACGTTTTTAGCCCTCGTCCAACGGGATCGGCGCTTTCGCAACGACGGAGCCCGTAAGGCCATGCTGACGGTGTTTAAGCGCCTGGGCGACGGAGACGATCTCACCGTCACCTACCGCAAGCGCCTGATGCAGGCTCTGTACTAACCGTTACATTCCGGCAAAAAACTCAACCTAGCCCCTGAAACTAGTCGGTCGCTATACCATTAAAGCGTTAGCCCATTGGCAGTCGGTGCTTATCCATGACTACGACCCCGTCTTCAGCGGATTTTCTGTGGCATACCGTTGACGAAAATCAGGCGCTTAGGATGTTGGAGAGTAACCCAAGCCACGGGCTGGATAGCCAAACCGTCGCTGACCGCCAACACATCTATGGCCCCAACGAGCTAGAGGAACTGGGGGGGCGTCCACCTTGGCGCATCCTGCTCGATCAGTTCACCAACATCATGCTGCTGATGCTGATTGCGGTGGCGGTGGTGTCGGGGGTGTTGTCCTTCCGGAACCAGGAGTTTCCGAAGGATGCCATTGCTATCTTTGCCATTGTGATTTTGAACGGGGTGCTGGGCTATTTCCAAGAAAGTCGAGCGGAAAAAGCCCTGGCGGCCCTGAAGAAAATGGCCTCCCCCAGTGTGCGGGTGCTGCGGGATGGCCTCCCCCAGGAAGTGCCGTCCCAGACCTTGGTGCCCGGTGACATTGTGCTGATTGAGGCCGGTTCCCAGGTGCCCGCCGATGGCCGATTATTGGAAACCGCCAACCTGCAAGTGCGGGAATCGGCGCTGACCGGGGAAGCCCAGGGTGCAAGCAAGCAGGCCCAGGTGACGCTGCTAGAGTCCACTCCCCTGGCCGACCGCAAAAACTTGGTTTTCCAAGGCACTGAAGTACTCCAGGGGCGGGGCAAGGTCTTAATCACCCACACCGGCATGAAGACCGAACTGGGGCGCATTGCGGCCATGCTGCAAGCGGTGGAAAACGATCCCACCCCCCTCCAGCGGCGCATGGATCAACTGGGCAATGTGCTGGTGACGGGATCCTTACTTCTGGTGGCCCTGGTGGTGGGCGGGGGCGTGGCCGTGGGCGGCTGGCCCGCCTTTGAGGCCCTGCTGGAGGTGGCCCTGAGTATGGCGGTGGCGGTGGTGCCCGAGGGCTTACCGGCAGTGATCACCGTGACCCTAGCCATTGGCACCCAGCGCATGGTGCGCCGCCATGCCCTCATCCGTCGCCTGCCAGCGGTGGAAACCCTCGGGTCTGTAACCACCATCTGCTCGGACAAAACCGGCACCCTCACCCAAAACAAAATGGTGGTGCAGCAGATTCGCACCCTCGCTCACCAGTGGCAAGTGACGGGCCATGGCTATGCCCCCGAAGGGGAATTTATCAGCGCCAGCCCCACGAAACATGACCCCGATCACCCCGATCTTCAGCCCCTGCTGCTGGATTGCCTGCTCTGTAACGATGCCGTACTGCAAAAGGAAGCTGGAGACTGGGCTATCCTTGGCGACCCCACGGAGGGAGCACTGGTGGTGCTGGCGGCCAAGGGTGGCCTCGACCGACACCAACTCACCCACGATCTCCAGCGGGTCACAGAATTTCCCTTTTCCTCGGAACGCAAGCGGATGAGCGTCGTTCTGGGCCATGGGGCTAGCCTGATGGCAACCCCCCATTTACCCTCAGGGCTGGTGAGCGCTCCCTACCTGTTGCTGGCGAAGGGATCGCCGGAACTCTTGCTAGAACGCTGTAGCCAGGGGCTGGTGGACGGCCAGCCCATCCCCCTGACGCCAGACCAGCGGCGGCAGGTGGTGGCAGATAATGCCGCCCTCGCCGCCAAGGGCCTGCGGGTCTTAGGATTGGCCTATCGCCCCCTCAACGCCATTCCCCCGGAGGCAGACCCCGACCGAGCTGAGCAAGACCTCGTGTGGCTGGGACTCGTGGGGATGATCGACGCCCTCCGCCCGGAGGTGAAGCTGGCGGTGGAACGCTGTCGGGCCGCAGGCATTCGGCCCATGATGATCACCGGGGATCACCAACTCACGGCCATGGCCATCGCCCAGGATTTAGGGATTGTCAACCATCCGGCTAAGGCGATCAGCGGCACCGAACTGGAGACCATGACCCAGGCCGATCTCGAGCGGATAGTGAAGGAGGTTAGTGTCTACGCCCGAGTGTCGCCGGAACACAAGCTGCGCATTGTCCAGGCCCTGCAAAAAGATCACCAAATCGTGGCGATGACCGGCGACGGCGTGAACGATGCCCCCGCCCTGAAGCAGGCGGAAATTGGCATTGCCATGGGCATTACCGGCACCGACGTGAGCAAG
>JALQST010000362.1 GCA_023264315.1 Nodosilinea sp. BSH.14 | reverse complement strand
GGAACTCCAAGCCTTAGAACAACGCGATCTACCCACGGGCACGGGGGTTTGCTGCGCCCCCAAGCTGCTGCACTATGCCGCCCAGCGCGGATTACAACCCCTTGCCCTGGCGGAATTTTGGTGGGGGCCACCCCTGGGAGATCGGCAATCGGGTCAGTTCTATGGGGCCTGTGAGGAACGCTGTCAGCCGATTTTGGGCTTTTTGCTGGCGGGGCTGTCCGCTGGGTCGGCGTTGTCTGCATCGACCCAAAATCGGTTGGGTGGGCATGACCGCACTATTCTTCGTCGAGCACAGAGTCCCCGCAGCCCTCACCCCCAGCCCCTCTCCCAGGGGGGAGAGGGGAGCCAGAGCAATCCTCAAAGTTTCTCTCCTAACGTGGAAGAAAAATTGGGAGAGGAATTTAGGGTGAGGGCTAATCCTAGGGCAGTCCAGAGCATTTGCGATCTACCGATCCTTTATGTAGACGACTGGCTAGTGGTGGTGGATAAGCCTGCGGATCTGCTGTCGGTGCCCGGTCGTTATGGAGATCGTCAGGATAGTGTGCTATCCCGTTTACGACTGGCGCTGCCGAATGGGGACAATCTACGGCCCGTGCATCGGTTAGATCAGGCTACCTCTGGAATTCTCGTCCTAGCCCGCACCGCCGATAGCCACCGCCACCTCAGTCAGCAGTTTGCCCAGCGTCGGCTACACAAGGTCTACGAAGCCCTGCTAGAGGGGGTGCTCTCGCAACCGAGCGGATGGATTAACCTGCCCCTCGGCCCCGACCTCGACTATCCCCCCCGGCAACGGGTCGATGGGCAACAGGGCAAACCTAGCCAAACCTATTTTGAGGTACTGGATCAGAGGGACAGCATCACCCGTGTGCAGCTCATCCCCCATACCGGGCGCACCCACCAACTGCGGGTTCACGCCTCCCATCCCCAGGGGTTGAATGCGCCGATTGTGGGCGACAGGCTCTATGGTCAGACGCAATCTTCTGAGAGCCCCACCCATCAACGGCTGCACCTGCACGCCAAGGCGCTGATCCTCACCCATCCCCACCATCAAATGCCGCTGACCTTTACCACTCCGGTGCCCTTCTGACTTGGGGATTAAAACCGAATTTGGCTGTTGTGAATCATCCCCATGCTGCCGCAGGCATCGGTGTGGAACCAGTCGCCTTGGTTGCCATAGACATTAATCCAACGCTGGGTGCGAAGGGTGCAAAGAATTGGCCCACTGGGGTAGGTTCGCACGTTGGAGGGCGGATTAAACACAAAGGCTGAATTCGCCACCCCTGGGTTGTTGGTATTGCCGCCCGTGCTGCCGTCACAAACGAAGTTCAGCATGTTTTGAGTAGCGGCAGACTGGGGCCGATGGGTGACGCCATCGTGGAAGGTTGTCCAGGTATTATCGGGGCAGTGGGCCTGGGCCTGGATCCGCATCTGGCCAAGGTAATAGGTAAAATCGACGCTCCGTGAGCTCACCCGCCGAACAGAGCAGCTATCGACCCTAACGCTGGCCCCGGTGACGGCAGTACCCATGTAGACGTCGCAAGATTGGGAACTGAGCGGCCTTTGAATCCCCAAACTGGCCGCTGCGATGATCCCAAGGGGGAGTAATCCATAGCCCAAAAGACGATGTAGCGTAGCGTTCATCATCGTGATGACCTCCACCATCCACGAAAAAACAGGGGGCATAATCCTATTTTCCGCCTTTAGCTGGGGGGAGGCGGGGTAGTTGTCGAGAAATTCACGGGACAAGATAATTGTTAACGCGAGGGAAGGCGTTTGCGAGGGGTGATGTGAGCGGTCAACCCCGTGGGGACGCGAGGGCAGGCCAGAGACAACCCCTACCATTCGCCGCCCTGCTGCTACAGGAAAAACCCGTCCCGCTCGATTTCTTCGATCACCTGGAGTCCGCGAGTATCGCCAATTTTGAGGATGGCGGTGCGGGTATCTTCGCGCACCCCCAGGTCTTGGTCTTCGGCGAAGGTTTCGATCAGGGCATCCACCGCCGTGTGGTAGACCACATTGGAGGGCAGTTCGCGGCAGAGCTGGCCGATGGCCCAGGCGCAGTTACTTCGCACGGCGGGCACGGCATCTCGGCGCATGGCTTCAATCAGGGGCGGAATGGCGGCAATCACCGATTCGTAGCTAACCTGGGCCATTTGAGCGAGGGCACTGGCCGCCCACAGGCGCACCGCCGAAATGTCGGTCTTCAGGGCGGTAATCAGCGGCCCCAGGGTACGGGAGTCGTGGACATTGCCCAAGGCCCAAACCAAGCCCTTGCGCACATAGCCGTTCCAGTCTTGGCGGAGTTGGGCAATTAAGGGCTCTACGGCCTCGGCGGCGGGGTTGCGGCCCAGGGCATAGGCGGCACTCACTCGCACCAGGGGGCAGCGATCCGCCAACAGGGCAATCAAATCCGCTACGGCCCTCGGTTCCTCCAGTTCGCAGAAGGCCCGCGCCGCCAACATGCGCTGTTGTGGATCCGCCGCCGTCAGCAGGGGCAGCATCACCTCCGGGTCAAACGGAGGGGTTTTGGAGTCCTCCACTGGCCCCAGGGCATCGAGGGGGTCGGCAAACTCCGAATCGGGGTTTAGGGTAGTGAGATCATCATACATAGGGCCTACTTTATCGGTTTCCGTTCCCCTTTGATCGGTCAGGGGCGGTTGTTGCAAACTTTCGTTAAGGGCGAACCCTCCCTGGGCCTAAAACCGCCCCGCTATCGGCTGTTTTGTCCTCCTCCGATGGGGAGGGTGTCCCCCGGATGGCGGGCAGACTGGCCCCTGGAGCGTCTTCCCCAGGGCCAATCCTGCCCGCCATGGCAAGACGTTGGCAGCGGGAGGGTGTCGCCCATGGTTTCTGTCCAGGGGATGCGGTATGAATAGTCTTCATGCCCCGCGCAGTGTGTTCTTACCACGGTTGTCCTATGTCGTTGATTTGGCCCACTCCCGACTGTTCCAAAGCGGCCTTTGTGGCCCCCAATGCCACGGTGATCGGCCAGGTCATCCTCCAGGAGGGGTGCAGCGTTTGGTATGGGGCGGTGCTGCGCGGCGATGTGGAATCCATCACCATTGGCCCCTACAGCAATGTGCAGGACGGGGCGATTCTCCATGGCGATCCGGGCCAGCCCACCGGCCTAGAGGATCGCGTTACCGTCGGTCA
>JALQST010000361.1 GCA_023264315.1 Nodosilinea sp. BSH.14 | reverse complement strand
CAGGTGCTATGAAGCAGAAACCTAGATCGCGAGGTTTAGGAATCACCGTGGGTTTACCCCGGTGAGGATGTCAAAGGATGATCGCCTCAGTTTGGTGGGGCTTCTCAGAGCCGTAGGTCAGCGTTCGCTTTACCGCCCCAGCATCCAAGACATAAAGCCGCACCGAGTCCGTCTCTGGCTTAATCAGGCGTTCTAGCTGCACCTGTAGCCGCGCAAACTGAGTTGCCGTCAAAAAGCACTCGAATACACTGTACTGAGTCCACTGTCCATAGCCCGAAAGCAGCTTATGGAGACGGTTACGACGTTTGTTAGCGGCCTTGTCGTCAGGGAGATCGTAGATGATGAGGTAGAGGAATTTTTGGGGCATGGGGGTTAGTCGATCACCGCAACATTAGGGGTTTGTAGGGGATATCTTCTTGCAGATGTCGGCTGAGCAGACGAGCCTGGAGTTCGACCGCCCGACGGTAGGAGCAACGGTAATCGAAGACCGGATGCTTGAACTCATCCGTCATTTTGCGTTCAAAGGCTTGGAGAAACGTTTTTCGGCCCGCATCCGAGAGATTGTAAGCTCCCAAACTGTTGGTAAAATCCTTGGATTGAATTTCGCGATTATTCAGCACCGCCAGCACCAGGTTATCGGCAATTAGCGGGCGAAATTCTTCCATCAGATCGAGCACCAGGGCAGGTTGACCGTGGTGAACCTCATGGAGATAGCCTACGTAAGGATCGAGTCCCGCCACATGCACCGCAGCGGTAACCTGCACCCGCAGCAGAGCATAGGCAAAACTGAGCAGAGCATTGACCGGATCTTTGGGCGGGCGACGGTTGCGACCTGTAAAGCCCCAGTTGTGCTTGAGCATGGCAGGCCAGCAAGCGAAATATTCCCTGGCGGCCATCCCTTCCATACCGCGCACTTTATCTAGGGTCAACTGCTGTTTGGCAGCTTTCTTGCGATCTTTCAGGGCATTATCGGGCTGACCGTGACGATAGAGAACACCAAACTGGTTGTGGATTTTGGCTTCGACAATGGTCTTAACCAGGGCTAGGCGCTTTTCGGTATCCAGGTGCAGGGCATACTGGGCCAGCCGGAGCTGCCCATTGCGCGAGTGCCCCGGCAGGGCCGAGCCCAGATATTTGCCAAAGCTGGTCAGATAGTGGACGGGTAGCCCGAGTTCCAGAGCATAGGTCAGGGCATCGCCTGTAATTTGGGGATTACCCATCAGCACCACCTGTTCGACGGTCTGGGCCGGTACAGATCGCTTCTGCCAAGAACCATCCTCCTGGCGCAGGGCTACGGAAAAGGCTTCGTACTTTTTGCTGAGTACGGCATCGGGTTGGGTGACGTAGAGGGTAGGCATAGCTAGCTGACCTGGCTTAGGAATGTGACTTCAAAGGGCAGACAAATCTCTTGTAGGCTGCACGCCTGACACTTGCGCTTATTCGTGATCGGCTTAGGGATCGGGGCATTTAAGGAGGTATAGGCGGCGGCGATCGCGCTCTCCGTAGCAGCCCTCAACTCTGGTGTAAAGGGCACCTGCTGCCGCCGTCGGTTACTGTGATAAAAGATTTCGCCATGGCTGATAGAATGTCCGGTGCGCTCCTCCAGGCAGAGGCCAGCGGCGCAGAGCTGAAAGTGGTCGCTGAGATGACGGCCCATGGTGCCTTTTTTGAACTCCACTGGCACAAGCTGATCGCCCTGTTGCTCAACCATGTCGATGATGCCTTTGATCTGGAGGCGATCGCTCCACACCCACTGGTGGCGGCGTATCAGGGTATCCCCCTCATACTTTTGACCCTCGTCGTCTACGACCCGATGCAGGTGGCGACCCAAAATGATGTGTTCGTTGTCGGCCATTTCACCCAGTTGGTATTCCAGGTAAAAGCGGCGCGGGCAGTATTCCCAAGCATTGAGGTATGCCAGGGGAAGGTAGTCGTCAATCATGGCGTTAAGGGCTAGAAATTGCTACGGGCTGGGGAAGTAGCGGGACAGAAAGTCTTGGGGGGTGAGGATGGGGATACCTGAGATCTCGGTGAGGGTAAGCAGGTCGAGGTCGCCACTGATAAGGCTGTCGGCGGTGGCGGCAATGGCAATAGCCAAAATGCTGGCATCGTCGGGGTCGCGTAGGCGGTCAATTGGCAACATCGGGGCCGCAATAACCTGAGTCACTTCGCGAATAGCCGTCATCGCGCTGTTGGCATTGATGTCCAGTTGTTGAAGCTTGGGCTGCAATTTGGGCTTGTTGAAGGTTCGGGCTAGTTCCTCTAGCTGAACGAGGGAGGTATAGGCTGTGATCTGTCCCTGGCGGGCGAGCCGAAGCACTTGGCCCGGTGGCCCACCCCACAACAACCCAGAAATCCAGATATTGGTGTCAATGACAACGTTCATTCTTGGGAAGCCTGAGCGGAAATTTCGCGGCGCACGTCCTTAACCAAGGCCGTAAGGTCGTTCATGCTGAGTTGGTCGGGGTCGGTGCCTAGGGCATCCACCTTTGCCAGCAAGGCATCAAAGGCAGAGGGTTTCTGGATTTTTTGCAGCAAAATGCTATCTCCGGTTTGCCAGACCAAATATTCATCCCCTGGATTGAGGGTCTGGAGAATGTCTTCGGGAAGATCGATCTGTCGCTGGTCGTTAACGCTGACGACTTTGGCCTGAGTCATGGTTTAGCTCCTAATTGGTGAGTAATGCTGGGAACCCGCCGCACCATGCCCATACCCATTGGGGTCTTGCGGCCTACTCCGGCGTAAAGGGCATAGCCAGCCAGGGCATTGATTTGTTTGATCGTAGCGGGTTCCACATCGCCCAATATTTGAAAGACTACGGTGCCAAGACAACCGATAAACTTGCTGCGGCTGTCCATGGCAATGGCGGTTTGGATATCAAACAAACTGGGGTAGATGTGGTCAATAATGGACTCTGGAAAGGGAATATTGCTGTAGCGGTTCCAGCGACGGAGCAGGCTTTGAAAGACTAGGCTGGCGGTGGGTAGGGCAGAGTCAAACTGCCGACATTTAAAGGTGGTGGGAGTACAAAAGCGCAGATCGAGTTTGCGATGGTTTGCGCCGTTGTCGTGGGTGCCGTCTGGGGTTTGGGCATAGAGTTGGGCATAGCTCTGGAAGTTAGCCCAGGGTTGATCCATCTGGGGGGTACCCAGAACGTTGACGACCTGT
>JALQST010000360.1 GCA_023264315.1 Nodosilinea sp. BSH.14 | reverse complement strand
AAGCCCACCCCACTTCATCGAGGGACTGTCTCCCCAAGCAAGTTTTTGTAAAATGTTCTTATTTATATAAAAGTAAATTATAAAATACTTCAGTAGTCCAATTTAATCTCTGTAAAACCATTTTAACTCACTAAAAATCAAAAAATTTTTATATAAACCTTCCAGGCTTTATTTAAGGCCCCATCCAAAAATATCCCCCCTTCCCAGAACCCAGTCCTTGCCCCAATAATGCAAACACCTGATGAGGCAAATGAGTTGGAGCCAGTGCCGCCGTGATGAAGCGGCACCTCCATTCTTTTTAGATTTACGCGCAACGGACAGGTTTGTTGAGACCGGTTGGGGCCGAATCCCCCGCTATCCAGGGCATACTCCTCCCTAGACTGATCCTCAGCAACTTGGCCACTGCCCGATTTGACATAACCCGCCCCGACAAACCGGGCACCTCAAAAAATCCCAATTGTTCCCTGTGACCCCCGCAAGAATCAGGGTGGGCTGAGCGGAGTCGAAGCCCACGCCAATTCATCGAGGTGTCCAACCCATTCACCCAACCCAGGAGGGAAATCCCCGTGAAACTATCGGTCTATGGCAAAGGTGGTATTGGTAAATCCACCACAAGCTGCAATATTTCGGTCGCCCTCGCCAAGCGAGGCAAAAAAGTATTGCAAATTGGGTGCGATCCCAAGCACGACAGCACCTTTACCCTCACCGGATTTCTGATCCCCACCATCATTGACACCCTCCAGGAAAAGAACTTCCACTACGAAGATATTTGGCCCGAAGACGTGATTTACAAAGGTTATGGGGGCGTAGACTGCGTTGAAGCCGGGGGACCTCCCGCTGGTGCCGGATGTGGCGGTTACGTGGTGGGTGAAACCGTCAAGCTCCTCAAGGAATTGAACGCTTTTGACGAATATGATGTCATTCTCTTTGACGTGCTGGGTGACGTGGTCTGTGGCGGCTTCGCAGCCCCGCTGAACTACTCTGACTACTGCCTCATCGTCACCGACAACGGCTTTGACGCTCTCTTTGCCGCTAATCGCATCGCTGCATCCGTTCGGGAAAAAGCCCGCACTCACCCCCTACGCCTTGCCGGTTTGATTGGCAATCGCACCTCCAAGCGCGACTTGATTAATAAGTATGTGGAGGCCGTGCCGATCCCGGTTCTGGAAGTGCTGCCCTTGATTGAAGATATCCGCGTCTCACGGGTCAAAGGTAAGACCATCTTTGAAATGGCCGACGAAGATCCTAGCCTGCTGCCCGTGTGTGAGTACTACCTCAATATTGCAGACCAGGTGCTAGCCCGTCCCGAAGGCGTGGTTCCCCAGGATGCCGCCGATCGCGAACTCTTTAGTCTCTTGTCCGACTTCTACCTCAACCCGCCCACCGAGGCCCCGGCCCAAACCGCCGATGCGGACTTGGAATTGATGATGGTCTAAGGCCCCCATCCGGAGGACGAAGACAGGTTCCAGGAAAAAAAGGTGGATTGGGGGAGCCGATCGGGTATTATCCCCGTGACCTTTTCCAGCGCCGCGCATCGCCTATCGCTTTGGATTGACAAATCTAAGCCCACGGATCAGGATTGACCCCAACGTCTGGGCCTGGGGAATCGTCAAGACCAAGCCCCCTGATGCAACGCCCTCTACCCTTACCGAGAATCTGACCTATGGCCTTCTTTGAGTCCTTTACCGCCTCGATTCGCCAAAAATGGCTGGACTACTACCAAGCCAACCGCCCCTGGCTCAGCCTGCAAATGGAAGGGCGATCGGTTCGGACCCCCGACGGGGGACAACGCCCCACATCGTCCCTGATTTTAGGCGTGGTTAATGCGCTGGAGCCGAAGCTTGGCAACCTGATGGTGCCCTTCTTCCAACTCAACGCCGATGAAGATGCCATCATCGAAGTCCTACAACTGAACTTTGATCCCGATATTGAATTGGGTAATGGCGGCAGTACAGCCAGCGTTGGCATGTCTGATGTGGAAGTTTCCGCTGGACTGCTGCCCGATGCCCTCAATCCCTCCGATGTCGCCTGAAAGCAACCCCTAGGTCTATTGATGGATGCAAGGGCAGGCGATCGATCGAGGGGGAATCGCGGTGAAATCGAGGAGAGTCAGCCCCTGCCCCTCTCCCCGCTAGTCCCACCCCTGCCCTGCAAAACACCCCATACTGACCTATGACTGCGACCCAAGCTCCCTCTGCCCTAAATTTCGACTGCGAAACCGGTAATTACCATACCTTTTGTCCCATTAGCTGCGTTGCATGGCTCTACCAGAAAATCGAAGATAGCTTCTTCCTGGTGATTGGGACTAAAACCTGTGGCTACTTCCTCCAAAATGCCATGGGGGTGATGATTTTCGCAGAGCCTCGCTATGCCATGGCAGAGCTAGAGGAAGGGGATATTTCCGCGCAGCTGAACGACTACGAAGAACTGAAGCGCCTGTGTGAGCAAATTAAGCGCGATCGGAACCCCAGCGTCATCGTTTGGATTGGCACCTGCACCACGGAAATCATCAAGACGGACCTGGAGGGGATCGCCCCCAAGCTGGAGGCAGAACTCGACATTCCGATCGTTGTGGCCCGCGCCAATGGTCTGGACTACGCCTTCACCCAAGGGGAAGATACGGTGCTTGCTGCCATGGCAAACCGTTGTCCCAAGGAAGTTAGCAGTAAGGAAGAAAAAGAAGAGCGCAGCGGCGGGATTCAGCGGCTCTTTAATCTGGGACGCAAGGATACAGCCGCCGAAGCCAAAACCATCGAGGCCGAGGCCGAGTATCAGGATCACCATCCCTTGGTGCTTTTTGGTTCCCTGCCCGATCCCGTCGTCACCCAACTGACCCTGGAACTGAAGAAGCAAGGCGTGAAAGTGTCCGGCTGGTTACCGGCCAAGCGCTATACCGAGCTGCCCGTCCTGGAAGAGGGCTACTTTGTGGCCGGGGTCAACCCCTTCCTTTCCCGCACCGCCACCACCCTCATGCGTCGCCGCAAGTGCAAACTGATTGGTGCGCCCTTCCCGATCGGTCCCGATGGCACACGAGCCTGGGTCGAAAAAATCTGTTCAGTCCTCGATATTGAACCCCAGGGTTTAGCGGAGCGGGAAGCCCAAATCTGGGCAAGCCTAGAGGAGTATCTTGAACTGATTCGCGGGAAATCCGTCTTCTTTATGGGTGACAACCTCCTT
>JALQST010000035.1 GCA_023264315.1 Nodosilinea sp. BSH.14 | reverse complement strand
TGGGCCAAGGCCGCTGCCACCCCCTCCCGCGCATAGGCGGGCACCTGACGCCCATCCACAAGGCCATCGTTGACCCAGGTATTCGCCGCAATTTGATGGTTGGATCCTAATTTAGCCGCCAGGGCCATGATGCCCTCCGCCCGCACCAGGGGCCGATCCGGCTGGTAATACTGGCTGGGATAGTGGGAGGCCACCGTGGGAGGCGTGGTGACGCCTAGGGCCTGTTCGAGGGGATTCGCCCACCCCTGGGATGGGCCGGGGGGAATCAGCCGATTCAGCATCGCCACATAGTCGCCCCACAGAATGGGCTCATCGGGATAGAACCGACCACTGGCGGCGGCGGTGATCATCCGCGCCTGGGCCAGAGCGGTGATGCAGTCCTTGGCCCAGTGCTGGCGAATATCGATGGGAATCACCGCAGGTGGGGGCAGCATCGGCGTAGGTTCTTCTGTCGGCAATTCTTGGGCCAGAGCATTTCCAGCGGTCATTCCCCCAGCCGGAGGTTGCGTCGCCGCCCAGATCGGGATCCCACTTTGCAAGCCCAGCACCAAGACCAAGGCCATCACAAAACTTCCCAGCCGTCCTAGCCATTTCCGCTGCCCCATCGGTTCCATCCCCATTGGTACTCCTTCCCGGCCTACCCGCCGCTGTGTTTCACCTGATAACCCTTGGCCGCCAAAAGTTCCAGGAGTTTTTGGGCGTGGTCGCCCTGAATTTCAATACTGTTGTCCTTGGCGGTGCCCCCGGTGCCGCACTGGGCCTTGAGTTGTTTAGCCAGGGTGGCGAGGGTGGCGGGGGTATGTTCAAAGCCGCTGATGATTGTGACGGTTTTGCCGCCCCGCCCTTTGCGACTCACTTCCACCTTCAGCTTTTGCTGATTCGGAGGTCGATCCGGTACCGCCCTTGCCAGTGGGTCGGCGGGGCCAAATTCTCGATACACTGCCCGATCTCCGCCCTCGCCGGACGCCTTGCGTTTGCCCATCGTGATTGCCCTAGACTGATCGATTTATATCACGCGGTTATCCCCCTAGGCCGGATGGCCCCCTTGGCTCCAGGTTTGGCCCCATGCACCTTGGGGTTAGGGATTGCGCCAAATATAGCCATCGTCGTCGATGGTGAGGGGGGTATCGGGGAAGTCTCGGCGGGTGGCGGTGCGGATCAGGATCACGCTTTGGAACTAGTCATCGAGGTAGGGGACGCCGTTGCGATCTAGGGCAATGGGGACGATACGCCCGCTGACAAAGGTGCCGTCGCTATCCAGGTTTGCGGTGAGGATTAGAGAGATGCCCAGAGGGCCTGCGGTAGAGAGGGTGCGGTAGCCGAGGAAGTTGCCTAGGGAATAGGCGATCAGCCTGTTGTTATAGAGTTCGATGGCGCGGGGGACGTGGGGGCCATGGCCGAGGACGAGGTCGGCTCCGTGGTCGATGACGGTGCGGGAAAAATGGACGACGTTGCCGCGATTTTCTGAAAGGAAATATTCCGTTTGGTTGCGGGTGACGGTGGCATCGCTGCCTTCCTTCCCGGCGTGGAAGGACACCACCACGATATCGGCGTTTTGCTCGGCCTCCTGCACCAGGGCGGCGGCGGTGTCTAGGTCGTGGATGGTGTTGTGCTGGTTGAGGTGGCTAAAGCCGATGAAGGCCAGTTTGAGCCCCTTAGCCTCGGTGTAGACAATCTCCCCCTTGCGGCCCACCGCTTTAATTCCCTCCAGTTCAAGGTTGGCGATGGTGTCGGCAAAGCCCTGGTCGCCGAAGTCAAAGGCGTGGTTGTTGGCCACACTCATCACGTCGAAACCCGCCACCTTCAGCACACTGGCATACCAGGGCGGGGTGCGAAAGGCAAAGACATTGGCTCGGCCCGTATCCTTGGGGCTGTGGCGCACTTCGGTGAAGGTGCTTTCAAAGTTGCCAAAGACCACATCGGCCTGCTGAAGCTGGTAGGCAATGCCGCCAAACAGGTATTGCCAATCCTGAGGCAGGCGGTAGGTGCGGTAGTCGGTGCCGGGGATGACATCACCCACGGCGTTCAAGGTGAGGGTGGGAGGAGATGGCAGGGCGTCGGTGTGGAGGGCTGTGACGCGGTTGGGGGCAAAGATGGGGGTGAGTTGAGGCGGCCCAGGGTTGGCGGCGGTGGCCACGGATTCCCGAGATCGTTCGGCCTCGAATTGGCCCATGCCGTCTATATAAGTTCCCGGTTCCGAAGAGATGGCCGGTTCCGACAAGGGCTGTCCATAGCGCCTCTGGGCCACGGCGGCCCCCAACCCCAGCCCCAAGCCCACCAACGCCACCAACGCAAAACTACGCTTTGCCCGTCGAGATTGGGCGAGGGCCTTAACCAAAGCCCTCGCCCTAGCACTTAGGACAGGCGGCGGCGCAACCAGCACAAGGGCGGTCTCGGACGGGGCATGGCGTTCCGGCGAGTCGCTGCTACCGGCGGCGGGGCTAGGGTTGGGCACGGGGAAAAGTTGGCGCGGTTACGCCCAAATCATAGCGAGTCACTCAACGGTTTTAACCGCTACAAAACGCCATAATCTAAAGAGTCTTTAACATCAAGCCTTCCTCACCCCATGCACCTCCCCCTATGACCGCTGAACCGAATTTCGTCCTAGATTTAACCCTGGCCCTAGGCACCTCGGCCCTGGGGGGATACATCGCCCATCGCCTGAAACAACCGGCCCTGCTGGGCTATCTGCTGACGGGGTTGATCATCGGCCCCTTCGGAATTGGGCTGCAAACCGACGTCGAGCAAATTCAAGCCCTGGCGGAGGTGGGCATTGCCTTTCTGCTCTTTGCCCTCGGGGTGGAATTTTCCATCACAGAACTGAAGCGGGTGCGGGCCATTGCCCTCCAGGGTAGTGTGTTGCAGATTGGCCTAACCGCGCTGCTAGTGGCCTCGGTGTCGCTGCTGTCGGGGTCGGCCCGCACACCGATGCAAGGCATTTTCGTCGGCTTAGTGCTGTCCCTATCCTCCACGGCGGTGGTGCTTAAAACCCTCACCGAACGGGGCGAAACCAACACCGTCCACGGCCAGGTGATGCTGGGGCTGCTGATTGCCCAGGACTTGGCCCTGGGGCTGATGCTGGCCCTGCTGCCCGTGCTGAATCAACCCGATGCGGTGGGGTTGGCTTTGGGATTGGCCCTGCTGAAAATTCTGGGTTTCCTGGCGGGGGCCATTGCCCTCGGTCGCTGGGTGGTGCCCCGTCTGATTCAGCACATTGCCGCCACGGAAAGCAGCGAACTGTTTTTGTTGACGGTGGTGGCCCTCTGTTTGGGGGTAGCTTGGGTGACGTCCCAACTGGGGCTGTCCATTGCCATGGGGGCCTTTGTGGCGGGGCTGATGATCTCCGAAATTGACTACGCCGACCAAGCCCTGGGCAAAATTTTGCCCCTGCGCGACACCTTTGCCTGCCTCTTTTTCGCATCCATCGGCATGTTGATTGACCCCACCCTAATCCTCAGCAACCTGGGCACGATTTTGGAACTGGTGGCCCTGATTATGGTGGGCAAGGCGCTGGTGATTTTGCCCATCGTGCTAGGGTTCGGCTATTCCCTCAACACCGCCGTGAAAACCAGCTTCGGGCTGAATCAAATTGGGGAATTTTCCTTTGTGCTGGCCCTGGGTGGCCTAGAAATGGGCCTGATCACCGAAAACCGCTACTCCTTGCTGCTGGGCACCATCGCTATTTCCCTTGTGCTCACACCGCTGTGGATTACCCTCGCCCCCCGGGTCGTAGATTTCTTGCACCATCTACCCATGCTGAAGGACATCCTCCGTCGGGCGGAGGAACCCAAGCTGCTCTCCGTCCCCGCCGACCTCCAGGATCATGTGATTGTGGCGGGCTATGGCCGGGTGGGGGAGGTGCTGGTGAACGTGCTGCTGAGCCGGGGCTACTCCGTGCTGGTGGTGGAAAATAGCGAAACCGCCGTCCAACGCCTGCGCAATCGCCACATTCCCCTGGTGCCCGTCCCCTTCGTTTATGGCGATGCCGAAAGCGAACTGGTGCTCGACAAAACCCGTCTGGAAACCGCCAAAGCCTTGGCCATTACCCTGCCCGACCCCACCACCACCCGCCTGGTGCTGCAACGCGCCCTAGGCCGAGTGCCCGACCTCGATGTGATCGCCCGCTCCCACACCAACGAGGAAATTGACGTGCTCACCCAGTTGGGGGCGAGGGAAGTGGTGCAGCCAGAATTTGAAGCCGCCCTAGAACTCGGCTCCCACCTGCTCAATACCCTGGGGGAACCCTCAACCGCCATCCAGTCCGTCCTCGACCGCATCCGCGATGATCGCTACCGCCCCGTTCGCCCCGTGGCCCAGGTGGGGAAGGCATAACCCCAATCCCCCGATCCCCAGCGTTAGGCCGACAACCCCATCAGGGCACAGAGTTTGTAGACAATTCTGGCCCCAACGTTGCCATCCCATTCGCCGTTGCCGGTTTCTGAGAGGTCGAAACCGATGATCTGCCGACCGCTGCGCACTACCTGGCGGAGCAGGCAAAAGACCTCCTCCAGTTCCAGTCCCCCGGGGACGGGGGTGCCGGTATGGGGGCAAAGCTTCGGATCCAAACCATCCACATCAAAGCTGACGTAGACCTGGGGCGGCAGGTGAGCCACGATGGCTTCGCACTGGGCCAACCAGGTCATGCCTTGGTAGCAGTTGTCCTTCAGGGTGGCATCGTAATAGGTGACGATGCGTCCGGCGGATTGATCGATCAGCGCTACTTCGTCGTGGCACAGGTCGCGAATCCCCACCTGCACCAGGCGGTCAATTTGCGGCAGGGCCAGAGCGTTGTTCATGATTGAGGCGTGGGAATAGCGGAACCCCTGGTAGGCCAACCGCAGGTCAGCATGGGCGTCAATGTGCAGAATACCGAAGCGGGGATAGCGCTCCGCCAAGGCCCGCAGATAGCCCAGGGGCACGCTGTGGTCGCCGCCAATCACCCCCACTCGCTTGCCCAGATCGAGGGCTTGGCTCGCTTGGCTATAGATCCAGCCATTCATTTGCTCGCAGGCGTGGTTCACCTGATCGAGGGCCTCCTGAAGGAGGGGCTGCTTGGCGATGGCAACCCCTTCCTCCATGGCCTGCATCAGCCGGTGGGCCATCTTCCGCATGGGGGCATTTAACTGCCGTAGGTGTTGGGGAATGGGGGGCATAAAAATACCCTGCCGCCAGCCATCCGGGTTATCGAGATCGTACAGATCAAGCTGGGGCGATGCCTCCAACACCCGCTGCGGCCCCTGGGCTGTGCCCTCGTGGTAGGACACCGTGACCTCCCAGGGCACCCCAAACACGATGATTTGGGCGTCGTCGTTGCAGGGCAAACCATAGAGGTTGCCGTTGTCTAGCCCCACACCGCTAGGGTCAAAGGTTTCAAGCGTGTTCACAGGTTTACCTTCGTTCTTCATGCTGAATGCGTTTACCTTTTACCCTTTACCCTTTACCTTTTTCCTTCCCACTCCCCTCGGCCCGAAACACCACCGAAAGATTATTGGCGGGCATGGCAATGATTTCCTGGCAGCGCAGGCCAACCGCCTCAGCCGCCGCCACCACCGCCTCTAGATCCCGGACGCCCCAGGCGGGGTTTTGGGCCTGGAGGGTGTCGTCAAAGGCGGCGTTACTGGGGGCGGTGTGCTGTCCCCCTTGCTTAAATGGCCCATAGAGATAGAGGACGCCGCCGCTGGAAAGCAGCCGTCCTGCCTCCGCCATCAGCCCCAGGCAAGCTTCCCAGGGGGCGATGTGAATCATGTTGATGTTGACGATGGCGGTGATCGGATGCTGAGCCAAATCCACCCCTAGGGTCGCCGCTGCATCCTCCACGGGCCACGGGGTGTCGCGAGCATCCAGGGCCAGGGGCGGGTGCAGGTTCTCGGCGGGAAGCATGGCCTGCCAAGCCCGAATACTGTCCCGCGCCTGGGGCTTTGGATCCGAAGGAAGCCACTGGCGAGGGGCCAGCCGAGGGGCAAAAAAGACGGCGTGTTCTCCGGTGCCGCTAGACATTTCTAGCACCGTGCCCGTGGGTGGCAATACCCGTTCCAACACCGCCAAGATGGGTTCGCGGTTGCGTTGGGTGGCGGGGGCATGGCGGCGGGTATCCAACGGGTTATCCATGGGGGTGGCGTAGGGCATAGGCCTTAAAACACCTGGTTCCAGGCGTGGATTTCGTAGTCGGTCCAAATGCCGTTTTGCCAGTAGGGATCCGCCTCCACCAGTTGGCGCACCGTGGCTTCATCCTCGGCGTCGTAGATGCCAAACACCTTGCGGTTGTCGGTGGTTGGCCCTAGGGCGACCAGAATTCCCTGCTCCTTTTGGGCCTGAAGCCCTTGCAGGTGGGCCTCACGGTAGGGGGTGCGCTTTTCCAGGGCATTGTCGCAATAGCTGCCCCACAGGACGTACTTGGCCATTGGTTTATTCCTCCTGGTTATCACTCCAAAACAGGCCCATCCTACCAGGCAACCGCCCTCAACCGTTCCAGAATCCTGAGAGGGCAATAGGTTGTCCTCTGGCTGGATAAGGTAAACGGCCATGCCATCCCAGGGAAAGGAGGGGCTCCCCTAGCAAAAAAAGTCGGCGTAGGCGGGCAAGGTGGATTCCGCCAGCAAGCTTTGGCCGTAGGCCCGCTGAATGTTCTCGAAGGTCATCACCCGCTGGGGGGTGTCGTTGGCCAAGAGAGTGCGGTTCAACAGCAGCAGCCGATCATAGCGGTGTAGTGCCTCGCCCCATTCGTGGCTGCACACTACCAGGGTTTTGCCCTGGGCCTTGAGTTCGGCAAAGATGCTCAGCATCAGGGCTTCGGTCTTTTTGTCGATGGCCGTGAAGGGTTCATCCAGCAGCAACAGGTCGGCATTTTGGGCCAGGGCACGGGCCAAAAACACCCGCTGCTGTTGCCCGCCGGAGAGTTCGCCAATGGGCCGATGGGCCAGGTGCAGCATATCCACCCGCTCTAGGGCCACGGTGACGCGCTGCTTGGCCTGCTCGCTAGGAGCCTTGAACCAACCCGCCAGGGCCGATTGGGCCATCAGGGCCACATTCCAGGCGGTGATGGGATAGTCCCAATCAATGCGGGAACGCTGGGGCACATAGGCTACCGCCCGCCGCCGCCGCCGCAGGGGCACCCCCTGGAACATCACCCGCCCTTGGTGAGGGACAAGGCCCAAGAGGGCTTTAATGAACGTGCTTTTTCCGGCCCCGTTTGGCCCCACTAGGCCCACCAATTCCCCAGGGGTCAATGCCACAGACACCTGTTGCAGGGCGGAAACTCCCCGATACTGGACGGATAGGTCTTCAACCTCTAGCATGATTGCCCAAGCTGCCAAAAATGATAACCGTTATCAGTATCATACTCGGCATTCGCCTGCTTGGGGCAGTGACCTTGGGCCGAATCTGCCTCTCCGCCGCCCCCCTAACCGATTGGGTTAGAACGGCTTGGTTAGAACGGCTTGGTTAGAACAGCCTTGATATGATGGCCATAGTGACCCTGTTCATCCTGTGATTCACCATGACTACCGCGCCGGAACCTAGAGACCTGCAAGCTGAAGTGCTGGAACGCATTGATCGGCTGGATCAAAGCTTGAATCTCCGTATCCAAGGGTTAGAGCAAAACATCCAAGGGTTAGAGCAAAACATCCAAGGGTTAGAGCAAAACATCCAAGACCTAGATCAGAAGTTAGATGCCGACATTAAGCGCCTGGATGAACGCACCGACAAATGGGAAGAGCGCTTTTTGCAGCTATCGAAGGATAACTTGGCAATTTCCCGCACGGTGATTATTGCGGCGGCAACGGTGGTGATTTTCGGTAGCGTGCTAGACAAGGCCGAGGTGCTGGTGGAGGGGGTTTCTCGCCTGATGGGGAAATAGCCGAGAGAGGCCTTCCACCAGCAGGGCATGTCAGGGGAGAGATCCCCTAAACCTGGGCTTTCCGTAGTCCCAAGGACGGCCATTCCCGGGTGGTTTATACCGTTGCTAACGCCGCTTCAGCCAGAGCAGCACCGCCAGGATGATACCCACCAGGGGCAAAATCAACAGGGCAAACACACCGAGGCCAATCTGTTGCTGTACCGTCATCACAATGCGGCGGTTGGTGACTTCGCGGGGGCGAATGGAGAGGGTGGCGTCGTCGGCTTGGCCCAGCCAGCTCACAGAATTGAGGAAGACATCGCCGTTGAGCTGCTGCTCGAACAGGCCATCGGTGGCAAAGGAGGCGTTGCCAATCACCACCAGGCGGGATTCCTTAGCCTCAGCGCTAGGGTTCTCAGGATCATCAGCGGCGGGATCGTTGGGGGATTCGCCACTCTCTTCGGGTAGGGCGGCTTCCTCCGTGGCCGTTTCGCTGGGGTTAATGGGGCGGCTGAGGGCCACGCCGAGGGTATAGGGGCCGGAGGGGGGCGCGTTTTCGTCGAATTGTAGTTCTCCGGCTTCGGAAAGGGCTTCGGCGCGGCTTTGGGGGTTGCTGTTGAGGATGGAAACAGCGGTTACGTCCGGCACTTCCTCGATGTTAATGGGCCGCACTAGGGGGAAGAAGGATCGGCCCGTGCCAAAGTCGCGGGTGATGGGGTGGTCGCCGTAGTTGGTGACGAGGGGGGCGGCGGGGCCAAGGCCCACCAGTTGCCCTGCGCCGGAGGTATCCAGCACGATGCGGTTGTCGAGCGTCACGCCCCAGGGATCCAGCAGGCTATCTAAGTTGGGGTTGGTGCGCGGGTCGATCAGCAGCATCAGACTTCCCCCTTGATTAAGGTAGGACTGGAGCGCTTCAACTTCAGCATCAAAAAATTCCGTGGCTGGCCCCGCCACGATGACCACGCTGGCATCCTCTGGCACGGTGGGGGTGGTGGAGAGATCCAGCGGCTCCACCGTGAAGCCCTTTTCCCCCAAGGCGGTGGCGGCTTGGAGGAAAAGGGCTTCGCTGCCGTCGATGGTGAATTCCTGGTGGCCCTGGGTGAAGTAGGCTTTGAGAGAACTTTCCTGCCCCAACTGGGCGAGGACGCTGGTAAGGGTGCGCTCGGAGAGGCGATCCGACGGGGTGAGGGTCTGCACGGGGCGGCGGGTGTCGCCCTGCTCCACAAACACCATCCCCGGTTGGGTGACGTTGAAGGACTGGGCCAAGCGAGGATTGTCGTAGGGGTTGACGAACTCGAAGGCGAAGTTATCCCCGGCCCGTCGATAGCTCTCCAGAAGCTGCCGATCCTGGGGGGTTTGGTTCGGGTCAAACACCAGCACCCGCGTCGGCTCTGCCAGGGAGGCCACTACCTGCCGAGACTCTGGGGCCAGGGTAAAAATCTGGTTTTCGGTCAAATCCACCCGGCTGGAGTAGCGCACCGCCAGGAAGTTCACCAGTCCCAAAATCGCCAGCACCGCCAAAATTGACACCAGGGCATTGGCCCCCGCTTCCGTGGAACGCTGACTCCAGAAGCGATTGCGGCCATACTCGCTAAAGCCTAGGCCCACCACCATCAACCCCAGTCCGCCCAACAGCAAGGCCGAGGGCAGGGGCGTCCATCCTGCCACAAAGCCCGCAATCAGGCCCGCCGTAGCCAGGGCCAAGCCGGGTAGAGCCAGGTACTTGAGATACTTCTGATAGGCCACCTTAACGTTCATGGATGTATACCAAACGGGACGGGTTGGGGGAAAGAGATGTACAGCAGGGGAGGCGTCGGCAGATTCTAGGCGGCTTGTGGCCCAAGATAGCCCTGTTTGCCTGAATCCACGTTGACTGAATCAATGGGGACTAGGTGCCGGGGTGGCCCACACCCTAAATCCCTCTCCCACAGGGAGAGGGACTTTGAAGAACGTCCGGCTCCCCTCTCCCACGGGGAGAGGGGCTGGGGGTGAGGGTCTAAGATCGCTGGAACCGGAGGGCTTCGACGGATTGGGCGGTGAGGAAAATGCCGAGGATGATGAAGGACAAAAACAGCACCAAACTGCTGGAGTCGAACACGCCCTCGGTGAAGGTGGTGAAGTGGCGCAGCAGGGAGAGATGGCTGAAGGCTTCCCCCAGGGCACCGGGCAACCCCTGGGCCACGGCATCCACCAGCCAGAGGAGCAGAATGAGGGCGAAGGTCATAATCGCCGCCAGGACGGTGCTCTCGGTGAGGGAGGAGACGAACATCCCCAGCGCCAACAGGCTTGCAGCCATAAGCACCAGACCCACGTAGGAGAGCACAAACCCCGCTGACCCCAACGGAGGAGTGGCCGCCCCCAACGCGACAGACTGGCTCACCATCAACGGCAGCACCATGCCGATGTAGAACGTCACCACCGCCAGCAATTTACCCAGGGCCACCGCCCAGTTGGGAATGGGAGACGTGGCCAAAAGCTCTAGGGTGCCCTGCTTGCGTTCGTCGGTGTAGAGGCCCATGGAGAGCATCGGCAGCACAAACATCGACAGCGACCCCAGCAGACCCACGTAGGCTTTGTTAAATTCGTAGGCCACATCAAAGGGGGGCGGCGGGGCCATGCCCATCTGGGTGGCTTGATCCGCCTGGGCAGCGGCGGCAATGAGACCCTGCGGCCCTAGCAGAATGGCAACGAGGAAAAAGCCCCCCAACAGCCAAAACACTGCCGTAATTACGTAGGACAGAGGCGAGGTGAAGTAGCTTTGCAGTTCGCGCTGGTAGATGGCCAGGATGTTTTTGAAGATAAGATTGTTCAAGTTCGCCTTCGCATTCATCATTTGGACACCTCCACAGGGGGCACGGGGGGAGCACTGGGTTCGGTGGTGGTCAGGTTGAGGAACACATCTTCTAGAGTGGCCTGCTGGCGGTGTAGTTCGTGCAGTTCCAGGCCCGCATGGACAAGACTGGCGGCAATGGCTTGGCCCAGTCCAGCGTCCTGATGGCCCGTTACCCGCAAACGATGATGATGTTCCGGCAGATGATCGGGGCTGAGGATTTCCACCTGGCGCACCTCGGCCAAATGGGCCAGTAGGGGTTGGGCCTGGTTCACGTCGCCCTTAATTTCCACCTCGTAGGCTATTTCTCCGGCGAGGCGGGCGGTGAGGTTGTCGGGGGTATCCGTCGCCACCACTTGGCCTCGGTTGATGATCGTCACCCGGTCGCAGGTCATGCTGACTTCCGGCAGGATGTGGGTGGACAGAATAATCGTATGGCTTCCGGCGAGGTTTTTAATCAACTGGCGAACTTCGTTGATTTGGCGCGGATCCAAGCCCACGGTAGGCTCATCCAAAATAATCACAGGCGGATCGTGGATAATCGCCTGGGCAATGCCCACCCGCTGCCGATAGCCCTTGGAGAGCTTGCGAATCAGCGTCGTGCGCCGATCCAATAACCCGCAACGCTCCATAGCAATTTGGGCACGCTGGGGCCGCATTCCCGCTGGAACGCCCTTAATTTTGGCGACAAAATTCAAATAGCCCTCCACCGTCATCTGCGGATACAGCGGCGGCGACTCTGGTAGGTAGCCAATCCGCTGCCGCACCGCCATGGAATCGGTGTGGACATCGTAGCCCGCAATCCGGGCCGTACCCTCCGAGGCGGGCAGATAGCCCGACAAAATCCGCATGGTGGTGGTTTTGCCCGCCCCATTTGGCCCCAAAAAGCCTAGAATCTCCCCCGGCTGCGCCTCAAAGGTGACATCGCGAATGGCCGGGGTAGAGCCATAGGTTTTACCGAGGTGCTCAACTTCAATCATGGACGCCTCATATCCGGTGGGATCAAGGGACAGTTATAGCAAACAAGGGGGGCATTTGTGGGAGCGGGAGTCGAGATGTAGGGGTGCGGTCTCCGCACCCAAGGGATAACAGGTAGGGGCACGGTCTCCTCGCCCAAAGGGTGGGCTGGCGATTTTCCATGGGACTTTTGGCATACTGGGAGGTGTTGTCGCGGTTTTTCCCAACGGGTTATGATTGGCACCTTTCAGCAAAGCCGCCTCCGTATTGAAGTTGATGCCGCCGCTGGGCACATTCAAGCCAGCCTGCTCCAGCCCGACCAGTTTCGGCAATGGCTTTGGCCCCAGCGTTTCGAGGTTGGGTTGCCCGATACCCTCCAGGCGAATCTCGTTTTTCACAGCTACTTCGGCCCCGTGGAAATCCGTCACGAAGTCCAGGAACTGTCCCAAAATCATCTGCGACTGATTCTCTCCGGCGGCATCGATGGCTTCCATGAGTGGTACTGGGGAGATCGCTGGGTGCAGTCGCAAATGGAGGGAATTTCCGCCCTGCCCATCAGCCTCGGCCAAAGCTTGGTGATGGTGCGCCTACGTCAGTTTTTGGCGAATCCCACCAAGCCACCAAGCCCCTAGCCGTTGTTATCCGAGGGGAGAGGGATTTATCCCTCTCCCCGGCGTTGCTGCGCTTAATTGTGCTACTCGATACGGCCTTGCCCAATGCGATGAAGCAGGTGCTGCCCCAAGCCGAGGGGCAGGGCGAGTCGGCTGTTCAGAGACTGATCGGAATTTTATGTAAGCGGTCTAGAATCGATAACTTAGAGGATATTTGGAAAGTATCCATTAGCACACAGCGACCCGGATCTCAGAAAAGGCTGCCTCGGTATTAGGCTCAGAGTAACAAGCACTGTAGCCCCTTGAAAGCCATGGCTGCGGCCTAGTCTAATAAAACTTGACCTGATGCCCGTCAGATTTGAGTCTCCGCTATTAAAGTAGGGCGCATTCGCGGCGTCAATAACCTTCGGGATGTCGGTTGGCATCGTGGTGTTGCGTCTGGCAAGACAACGAACCATAGACTGAAAACGCGAATTACACGAAACGCGCCACGATTCGAATCGTGGCGCGTTTCGTGTAATTCGCTCTATTTTTTGCCAATACCCACTTAAGAGCCCACTTCTCTCAAGACCGTGGGCTCCTGTTCTGGGTTAGCGGCTAGGCTTCGTCCAGAGCCGCAATGCCGGGAAGTTCCTTGCCTTCCAGCAGTTCCAGGCTGGCACCGCCGCCCGTGGAGATGTGGCTCATTTTCTCGGCCACGCCTACTTTTTCAACCGCCGCCACCGAGTCGCCGCCGCCGATGATAGTGGTGACACCTTGGGGGGTGAGTTCAGCGAGGGTGTGGGCGATGGCTTCGGTGCCTGCCGCAAACTTATCGAACTCGAACACACCCATGGGGCCGTTCCAAATCACCGACTTGCACTGCTTCAGGGCGTCTTGGAACACCGTCACCGAGTCGGGGCCGATATCCAGACCCATCCAGCCGTCGGGGATGGCATCCACGCTGACGGTTTGGGCGTTGGCATCGGGGGCGAATTTGTCCGCAACGACCACATCGGTGGGCAGCAACAGGTCAACGCCCTTTTCCTTGGCCTTGGCTTCTAGGGCTTTGGCCAGTTCCAGCTTGTCTTCTTCCACCAAAGAACCGCCGACGCTGAGGCCACGGGCTTTGTAGAAGGTGAAAATCATGCCGCCACCGATTAGCAGCTTGTCTACTTTATCCAGCAGGGTTTCGATCACGCCGATTTTGCTGGACACCTTGGAGCCGCCGATGATGGCCGCCAGGGGCCGCTGGGGATTTTCGATGGCGGCTTGCAGGTATTGCAGTTCTTTTTCGATCAAATACCCAGCCACGGAGGGACTGAGGTACTTGGTGACACCTTCGGTGGAGGCGTGGGCTCGGTGGGCGGTGCCAAAGGCATCGTTCACGTAGAGATCCGCGTTGGCGGCGAGGGCCTTGGCAAACTCGGGATCGTTGGCCTCTTCTCCGGCGTAGAAGCGCACGTTTTCTAGCAGGGCCACTTGGCCGTTGGTCATGCCGTTGACGGCGGCGGCGACCTCGTCACCCATGCAGTCGTCGCACTTGATCACCTCTTGACCCAGCAGTTCACCCAGGCGCTTAGCCACGGGGGTGAGGCGCATACTCTCGACCACCTGGGCCTTGGGGCGACCAAAGTGGCTGGTCAAAATCACCTTGGCTCCTTTGCCCGTCAGGTCTTGGATAGTGGGCAGTGCGGCCCGAATGCGGGTGTCGTCGGTGATGGCCCCTTGATCATCCAGGGGGACGTTGAAATCCGCCCGCACCAGTACCCGCTTCCCTTCGAGATCAGCAGCGGTCAGACTGGCCACAGATTTTTTGACCATAACAAGAAACCTCCCAAAAACGGCGTAAGAGCTTTGTTAGCGTTGTTTATTACGTTATGCAGCGGGTTGGCAAAAGCGGGCTAAACCTTGTCTAAGGTAGAACTTAGCAGGCGAGGACTGCCTAACCAACCTCCGGTGTCTGTCGTAATGTTTACCTAATCGACGCCATTATTCTACCGGAGTCCGAGTTCCCTTTTGATTCTGC
>JALQST010000359.1 GCA_023264315.1 Nodosilinea sp. BSH.14 | reverse complement strand
TTGGTGCTGGATGAAGTGACCAAAACCGTGGGCATCCGCGTGGGCGAAGGGGCTGCCGTCCTGCTGCCCGAAGACCTCGCAACCAGCGTGGCCCAAGAAACCGTGCTGATTCCCCTGCTCCAGGGTGACAAGTACAACCAAGCCCTCCTCGATGGCACCGACCGCTTGGTGGCCGTGCTCAGTGGCCAACCCGACCCCGGCGCACCGGTCTTTAACGAAGCCTTCGACACCCTCAGTGAAAGCACCTTTGCCTCCGCCGAAACCACCGAAGAAAACCGAGGCAATAACGCCGTGCTGCTGATTGTGCTGCTGGTGCTAGCCACCGTGATCCCCATGGCCACCTACTACTGGTACGTCGGTTTCGGGAATTAGCGTAGAGACTGATCCCTGGCCAACCCCGGTAGCCCCGCATGGCCTTCGGCAACGGGCAGGCTCGGCTTCTCGGTCCACCGCCAACCCCAATCCGGTTCTACCCCCAAACCTCGGACAACGCCAGGACAAAACCGGGCAAGACATCTTCTCCAGACAGGCTCTCCGGCTGGTTGAGGTATTCCGTGGGACGGCCTAGGCGGTAGATTTGAACGTGTTTTTCCTGGGGATCTAGCAACCAACCTAGGCGCACCCCACAATCTCGATACTCCGCCATTTTGCGCTCTAGGGTGGTGAGTTTGTCCGTGGCGGAACGTAGCTTAATCACAAAATCGGGGGCAAGGGGCAGAAACCTAGCAGGGTCAGGAGCGATGGCCTCAATGCGGGATTTTTCCACCCAAGCCACGTCCGGCGACCGATCCGCCCCATTGGGCAGCGAAAATCCGGTAGAAGAGTCGAACACAAGGCCGATCTGAGTTTGGCGATTCCAAACGGTCACGTTGGTCGTGAGGTCGGCGTTGCGTTTGCCAGATTCCCATCCGGTTGGGGGCATAAGAACTAACTCTCCAGTGCTGCTGCGCTCTAGGCGAAGGTCGTGGTTGACTTTGCACAACTCATAGAACTGCTCATGGGTGAGCCGCACCACGGGGTCGAGGGTTAGGGTCAGGGTCGTCATGGCATGGAGGGCGCAAAGGATACCCTTACTTTAACAAGCCAGATCGTTGGCGAGGGAGATCGTCGGCACGCGAGATCATGGCAGGGCGATCCCTTGCGCCACGTTGCTGGCCGCGTCAACAGCCCCATCCCCTAAGGGCTCATCGGCTGTGATCCATCCAGGACGGGACGAGGGTGGCGACGCTGGGCAAACCAGTGCTGAAGCTGTTGCTGGCAGGGGTCGGCCAGGATGCCGGTGAGGACGGGGAGCTTGTGGTTAGAACAGGGGCCATCGGGCAGGTTCATCTGTGATCGCACCGCCCCGGCCTTGGGGTCATCGGCCCCATAGACGAGCAGGCCCAGACGGCTGAGGATAATGGCCCCAGCACACATGGGGCAGGGCTCTAGGGTGACGTAGAGGGTGCATTGGTTGAGGTGCCAGTTGCCGAGGTGCTGGCTGGCCTGCCGGAGGGCCAGGATTTCGGCGTGGGCGGTGGGGTCGTGATCTTGCTCCCGGCGGTTGTGGGCGGCGGCGAGCAGGCGATTATCGGGGCCAACCACCACCGCTCCCACGGGTACATCCCCCAATTGTCCGGCGGCTTCGGCCTGTTGGAGGGCTTGCGCCATCCAGTGTCGATGACGCAGATAGGACGGGTCAGACAGGGGTGGCGGCGGCAGATCGGGCAGCATGTTACGGCAGAATGCAGGTTGGGGCAGGGGCTTGATCCAAGTTTTATCATAGGGGAGCGGCCTTGGCTCCTGTGTTGCCCCCCGGTACTCGTCGTCTTCATGATGAAACTACTCCACCTGTCGGATATTCACCTGGGCAGTGGGCTGTCCCACGGTCGAATTAACCCGGAGACGGGCCTCAATACTCGGCTAGAGGACTTTGTGGCAACCCTGTCGCGCTGCCTAGATCGCGCCCTAGCGGAGCCTGTGGATCTGGTCTTGTTTGGCGGCGATGCCTTTCCCGATGCTACACCGCCGCCCCTGGTGCAGCAGGCCCTTGCCCAGCAGTTCTGTCGGTTATCGGCGGCAGGGATTCCCATGGTGCTGCTGGTGGGCAACCACGATCAACATGCCCAGGGCCTAGGGGGAGCCAGCCTGTCAATCTATCGCACCCTGGGCGTACCGGGGGTGATCGTGGGTGATTGCCTTGCCACCCACACCATCGAGACCCCCCACGGCCTGGTGCAGGTTGTCACCCTGCCCTGGCTCACCCGGTCGGCGCTGTTGACCCGGCCCGAAACCGAGGGACTCTCCATGGCCCAGGTGAACGAGCTGTTGCTGGATCGGCTGCGGGTGGCCTTGGAAGGCGAAATTCGTGGCCTAGACCCTACCCTGCCCGCCGTGCTGCTGGCCCATGCCATGGTAGACACCGCTGCCTACGGGGGCGAACGATTCCTCTCGGCGGGGCGGGGGCTTACCCTGCCCATGGCCCTCTTGGCGCGGCCCTGCTTTGACTATGTGGCCCTGGGCCATGTCCACCGCCACCAAATTCTCTGTGAACATCCCCTGATGATCTACCCTGGCAGCATTGAGCGGGTGGACTTCAGTGAGGAATCTGAGGACAAGGGCTACGTTTTGGTGCACCTGCGGCGGGGGGAGACGAGGGCCGAATTTTGCCCCTTGCCCGTGCGCCCCTTTCAGACCATCCAGGTGGATCTCACGGAGGCTGAAACGCCCCAGGAGAAACTGCTTCAGGCCATTGCCGCCACGGAGATTACCGATGCGGTGGTGCGCTGTCTCTACCGTCTGCGGGCCGACCAAGTGGAGGAGATCGACCGACCCACTCTGGCCGCTGCCCTGGCCGCTGCCCACACCTACACCCTCCAGGCCCAGGTAGCCCCCGCAGCCCACCGTCACCGCCTGCCCGAGATCGGCACCGACCACGCCCTCGATCCCATCGCCGCCCTGCGAACCTACCTAGACAGCCGCCCCGATATGGCCGATCTGAAAGAGTCCCTCCTGTCTGCCGCTGCCCTGCTGGTGGAAGACGCCACAGACCTCGCCCTCGACTTCGCCCCCAATTCCGCTCCAGAGTTGGCTACGGATCACCCCCTCGATTCAGACCTCGATCCATCCCTCCCCCTCAGCCCCACCAAGAACCCTGCTATCCCCACCCCCCAACAACTCCGCCTGCTCTAGATCCCCCACTCCC
>JALQST010000358.1 GCA_023264315.1 Nodosilinea sp. BSH.14 | reverse complement strand
CAGGGCCAGGGAGATCGACCCTGGGCGAGTCGGCTGCAACGGCTGCATGGGGATCATCAATCGGCCTTCCCGACCCTAGGTGCCGCCCTCAACCAGGATGATTTACCCGTCCCGCCCGAGCGCTGCCAGGGATTTCAGCAGGGCTGGCAGAGCCTCACCCAGGCCTTGGGGGGGCTGGGCACCCGGGCCGAGCGACGACGGTTTGCCCTGACGGTGATGCTGCGTCTGATAGCGGTGGCGGCCCTCCAGCAGCTGGGCTACCTGGGCGGCGATGAGTGGTATCTGCATAACCAGTTTGGCCAGAGCCAGCAGCGCGGCAAAGATCGCTTTTTTGTCGATGTGCTTCAGCCCTTGACCACCCAGGGGCTAGTGCTGCCGATGGAGGAATGGCCCCTGCCCCTGCGACAGCGGCTCGGCCCCCTGCCCTTTGTGCCGCGCCACCCCTTTGGCACCACCCCCCTCGACCAGCGCTGGGGTCTGCGCGGGCTGCCCGATGACCTGTTTGCACCGATCCTAGACTGGTTGGGCGACCTCCTCACGGCCCCCCCTACCCGTTTAGGGGATTGGCTACCGGAAATCCTGGAGCAGGGGGTGAACACCCAGGGCGGTACCGCCTTCACGACGCCAGAGCCGATCCTCCGGGGCTTGATGGAGGGCACGGTGAATGCCCTAACCCTGGATTGGGCAACCTCCATCACCGGCCAGCGCTACGAATCCGTAGAGCATCTGTTGTGGACCTTAGACCCCACTGCCGCCGGGACTTTGCTAGATCGCCTGGGCTACCTCAGTCTTCTCGATCCGGCCTGTGGATCGGGGCGCTATCTGCGGCGGGCCTTGCACACCGGGCTCTACTTGGCCCAGGGGCTAGCGGCCATTACCCGCCTTGAGCCCACGGTGGCGCTTCCCGCCTGGATTGGGTCGGAAGACGGACAGCGGGCAAATCGACAGGGCTTTGCGCTGTATCGACGGCTGGTGAGTGACGGGCTGTATGGCGTCGATCAGTGGCCGGAAGCCATTGCCATGGCTCGTTTGCAACTGCTGCTAATCGGCCTTGGCTATGCCCCCACGCCCCATGCACTTGCCAGTCTGCCCGACCTAAGTTTGACCCTGAGCATGGGCAATGGGCTGATGGGGGTGGTGACGGTGGACACGGAACGGTTTGACCAAGGCAGCACCAAGGGCGGGGCCAAGGGCGGAAGTGGCACCAAGGGAAGCGCCAAAGGACGACGGGCAACAGAGGACGACCGCCCCAGGGATGCCGTTCCCCCTCTACAGGGCAACCTCTTGCAACCCCTAATGGCCACCACCTACCAAGCCATTTTGGCCGAGCGCCAGGTACACCTAGAACACTACCGCCGCCAGACCGACCTCCTGGGGGAAAGCGGCCAGGTGCCCACCTATGCCCAGGCCGACTTCTTGCGGGAGCGGCTGGAGGAACTGAACCAAACCACCCAGGCCAAGCTGACGGAATTGCTGTGGGCGGAAGCTAGCCAACAACTTGGCATTCGGGTGCTGAAATCCGGGACGACGGGCCGTCGCCAGAGCCGTCCCCTCGCCCTGGCCGATGTGGGAGAAATGCAGCCCTTCCACTGGGGGTTTTCCTTTGGCCATCTGATCCAAGCAAAGGGCGGCTTTGACCTGATTGTGAGCCACTTCCCAGGGGGGGCGGTGCAGCCCACAGAGGCCGGTTTCCTCGAGGCCCAGGCCGACTTGTTCGAGGCCAAGGGCGTGGCCCCCTCCACCTTTTTGAACAACCGCAAACAAGTCCTCACCATCGACCCCGACCTCACCCAAACCTGGGCCAACTATCGCGGCCAGTTTGCCCTGCCCAGCCAGTATTTTCGCAAGTCGGGCCACTACCCCTACAGCACCCAACCCGCCCTGGGCCAAGCCCAAGCCCGCCTCTACTGGTCACGCCTATTCTTAGAACGTAGTTTGCAACTTCTGCGCCCCGGTGGCCGTTGTGCGGTAGTGATGGATCCCTTTTGGGCCATGGGCAACAGCGCTCCACTGCGCCACTGGCTAGAGGCCGAAACCAACCTGGGCGGCGTAGTGGATATTTCCAATCACCATCACCTCTGGCCCGATCTGCCCCCCCGCACCACCATCAGCCTGCTGTGGCTGAAAAAACAGGGCCATACCCAAGGCTCTCCCTACAGCGCCTACACCCGCACCAAAGCCCCGACGCCAGAGAGCTTAGCAGCCTTGATCCAACGCCTGATCCACCTGGCGGAATAGGGTGTCCACATCGCCGGAATTATCCAGCACCACATCAGCCAAGGCGATTTTTTCGGCTAGGGGCATCTGGCTGGTGATACGGGCTTCGGCCTGTTCTAGGGTTAGGCCATTGCGATCCATTAACCGCTGGCGTTGCTGATCCGGAGTGCAAGCTACCACCCAAATTTCTGTGACTTGATCCGTCAGCCCCGCTTCAAACAGCAGGGGAATCGCTTGGACGACGATGGGTACCGCCGCCAAATCCGCCATGGCGATTTGAACATACTGACGCACCACGGGATGAATCTGCTGCTCTAGCCAAGCTTTTTCCTGGGCCTCGTGAAACACCACCTCTCCCAGCCTGCCCCGATTTAGGGAACCATCGGGATTGAGCATCTCCTCACCGTAGCGAGCCGCAATCGCCCCCAGCACCGGAGAACTCACGGCCACCGCCTGCCGCGCATAGATATCGGCATCCAGCACCGGGATCTGGTGGACTTCCTCAAGATACCGAGACACTGTGGATTTGCCCGTGGCGATGCCCCCGGTTAGCCCAATGATCCGCTGGCCCATGCCACAACCGCCTCCGTTAGGGCGTCCAAAGTATATTCTGCGGGTTCAATGTCCACGCGGCCCAGGCGATCCCGGCAGGTATCCGAGGTTTTGGGGCCAATGGAGGCCACGGCCACGCCTTCTAAATAATGTCGCCAATCGGGGCCAAGCCCCTGCTCCAAAAGCTGGGCCGTATGCACCACGGTTTTGGAACTGGCGAAGGTGATCACATCAACCTGGCACTGGCGAATGGCATGAATTGCCCGTTCATCCGGCACCAGAGGACAACCCGATTCGTAGGCCGCAACTTCTACGACCTCGGCCCCAGCGGCGGAAAATTCCCTCACCAAAATCTCCCGCCCGCCGCTCTCCACCCGTGGAAAGAGGATGCGCTGTCCGGCCACCGCTTCAGGGAAATCACTCA
>JALQST010000357.1 GCA_023264315.1 Nodosilinea sp. BSH.14 | reverse complement strand
GGTGGCAATGGTTGGCTTTTGCGCTGAGTGGGACCGTCGAAACCAGGAAGCAGACCGCTTGGCTGCGGCAGAGTACCGCCGAATTGAAGAAGAGCAACGAAGAATTGAGGCAGAAGAACAAACGGCTCGCCGAGCTCGAATCGAAGCTGAACGCGATCTTGCACTCCTGAACTACCTCATCGATCCCTCTGACCGCAACCGCGCCATCCTCGCCCAAGTCCGAGACCTCATCCAGGAATACCGCGACACCCTCTCCTAGCACCCGCAGCCCTGAATAATGACGCCTAAACAGTCGCTCTATCAGACCATCGAAACCCTCAGTGATGCTGAGTGCAGCAAACTCCTACAGATCATCCAGCATTGGCGTCAGGAGGTTGCGCCCGTCTTGGCCCAGCTAGCGGAAAACCCAACCTTCCACATTCCATCCCACACCCCAGCCGTTTTCCCTAAAAGAACGCCGATCCACGCCAACGGCCCAACGGCTTCCGAACAACTGATCGAGGAACGCCGGTGAGGGTAGATTACCTAGATGCCAGTGCATGGGTCAAACGCTATTACCAAGAAACAGGCACCGAAGCTACCCAAGCCCTATTTGTGGAAGGTGCTGTCTTGGCCTGTGCATCTCTAGGTATCGTTGAAGTGCTAGCAAACCTAGTCCGCAAACGCAAGGCTCGTCAAATTAGCGAAACTCAATTCAGGGACTCTAAATGTTATGGTTTTTAATGGTTATGGTTTGTAACGCCTTGCCATTTAGCCGTCCTAGTTTTTGCTATCCCCCGATTTTAGGGGAAATTACCGGAACCGGAATGTCCCTATCTGCCCCAGCCTCTGCGGTTGCCCTCGTGCTCGCGGGAGGGGAAAGCCGCCGTATGGGTACGGATAAGGCGCTGATGCCTTGGCACGGAGAGCCGCTGCTGCAACGCACATGCCGAGTAGCCCTCACCTGCACCGATACGGTCTATGTGGTCACACCCTGGGGCGAACGCTACCGTTCCTTGCTGTCACCCATGGTGCAGATCTGGCCAGACGCCACCCCACCCACCCCAGCGGGGAGACGCCCTGGCCCCTTGGTAGCCTTGGCTTCAGTGGTCATGGCCCTCGCCACCCATCCGCCCGCCCGCTCGCCCCAGTGGGTGCTGGCCCTCGCCTGCGATATGCCCCACCTCGACCAGGTGCCGCTCTCCCACTGGCGATCGCACCTCGCCCATCTCCCACCCTCGGTGCTGGCCTATGTGCCTCGTCGAGGAAAGTACTGGGAGCCCCTCTGTGGGTTCTACCGGCTCGCCTGCGGGGTCAGTTGGCAAGCCTACCTCGCCACCGGCCAACGCTCTTTTCAGGGGTGGCTGAACCAGTTGCCCCCCTCGGCCACAGCCGCCCCTCCCGATGTTGATCCAACCGGGTTAATCAACCTCAACGCCCCAGAGGACATCCCCTAGAGAGCCCGCATCCCCCCATCCGAGCCATCCGTCCTGTCGCCCTTGGCAGCCCTACGTTCCACCGAACTGCCTAGTTCATTTCCGACAGGCGAATACGGGGATCCACCACGCTTAGGAGGAGATCGGCCAGTAGATTACCGAGGATGAGCATGACCGCCCCCATCATCAGGCTAGCCATCACCAGGTAGAGATCCTGGGCCGTGACGGCTTCCAAAATGAGCTTGCCGAGACCGGGCCAGTTGAAGTAGGTTTCGGTGATAAACGCACCGCCGAGAAGGCTGGCAAACTCAAACCCCAGCAGGGTAATCAGCGGGTTCACCGCATTGCGCAGGGCGTGGACGTAGATGACGCGATCCTCTGGCAGACCCTTGGCGCGGGCGGTTTGGATATAGTTTTGGCGCATGACATCAAGCATTTGGCCCCGGGTAATCCGTTGCAAACCGGCAAATCCGGTGACGCTGAGGGCGATGGTGGGCAAAATCAAATGCCAGCCCACATCAAGGATTTGGCCAAACCAGTTGAGGTCGTCGTGGAGGATGCTGGTGCGGCCACCAACGGGAAACAGCGGCGCAGTAAGCTGGGCAAAGAAGAGCAGCAGCAAACCCGTAATGATGGTGGGCATCCCTTGGCCAAGGTAGCTGAGCACCCGCAGCCCCCGGTCTAGCCATTGGTCTTGCCGCACCGCCCCAACGATGCCGAGGGGAAGGGCAATCGCCCAGGTGACAATCAGCGACGCAAAGGAGAGCAGCAGCGTATTGGGCACCCGCTCCCACAGAATATCCACCACCGGGCGGTTGTAAGCAAAGCTGAGGCCAAAGTTTCCGAACACCACCACCTGATATAGCCAGTTGAGGTATTGCCGCCAAACGGGTTGATTGAGACCAAACTGGGCTTCAAGCTGGGCCAGGGTTTCCTCAGAAAATTGCGGGTTTTGGCGATACTGATCCAAAAAGTTGCCCGGTGCCAGTTGAATCACCAGAAAACTAAGGGCTGAGGCCAAAAGAAGCGTCAACAACGCCTGCAAAATGCGCTTGACCACGTACAGAGTGCTGTCACGGGTGGCCCAGGCCATCAGTGTTTCCCAGGGGGAGGCGGCAGACTGGGTGGGACGCAGGGGAGGGGTGGAAGGAGCCATGGGTCAATGGATTGACGGCAAATCGACAACGGACGGCAGGGGGTCAAGCTCCATAGATTCTAAAACACCAAGGCCAGCCTTGCCGAAACGGCCATCACCGGGCAATTGCAACATTAAATTACTAGGTTGGCCCTTGGAAGACCTCGATCCTTTTAGATAGTTACACTTCCTATGCAGAACTGGCCCTCACCCTAAAACTCCCTACTCAACCCCGCTATGACCACTGTGCATTGAACAAGGGCTGCTAACGGACTCTAAATTTTGGTGGTTGCCGGAGTGGCTGGCGGCCATTATGCGGAACTCTGGCGACGCGATTTTTGCCAGTATGCCGCTGATTTTTGCCATTGCGGTGGCCATTGGCTACACGGGCAACGATGGCGTTTCGGCCCTGGCGGCGACGGTGGGGCTGATGGTGTTTTTGGCTACCCTGGGCACCGTGGCCCTGGAGATAGGCCTAGAAACCACTTCGGTGCTGGGCATTCCCACGTCACCTTCCGCTTCATGATTTACCACTTCGACTTCAAAACCCCCGGTCGTGAGGAAGACAGCGGCACCGATGATGTTTCTGCGGCCATTACAGGCGACAAGGCCGAAATGGCGAAAGCCCTGGTGTTGGCCTTTGGCGGAGCCGCA
>JALQST010000356.1 GCA_023264315.1 Nodosilinea sp. BSH.14 | reverse complement strand
ATTTAGATGCACATCAGCTTAGTAAACCAATAAATTGCCGGACACATAAACATTCGCAACGGCTTGAAAGTGACGATCTAGCGCTTCGACGCCATAGATAAGGTAATCTCGGGTGATGTTACTTTCCGTCATGGGCGAGCCGTCGCTGTCAGGGTAGACCACCTCGAAACGTGAGGATAGGGGGGGAGTTGTCATGGCAACGGCTCCGTAAAACCCAAGTTAGCCCTAGGCTAACATAGGGCATTCGTGAGCCTAAAGGCCAGAACAATCACGCTAAAACCTCCTGCAAGACCTGGATCACCCTATCCTGCTCAGCATCCGTGAGGCCATAATACAGCGGCAAACTGATCGCTTCACGATAGTACTGCTCCGCCTGGGGAAAGTCTCCCCACTGGAAGCCCAGAGCCTGATAGTAGGGCTGGGTATGCACCGGAATATAGTGTAGATTGACCCCAATTCCCGCCTGCCGTAGCGACTCAAACACCTGGCGATGGCTTTTGCCCAGGCTATCTAGGTGCAGCCGCACCACGTAGAGATGCCAACTCGATTGGGTTTCGGGATGCTGCCAGGGGCAGGTTAAGGGTAGCCCTTGTAGCCGGTCATCGTAGCGTGCTGCCAACTCCCGCCGCCTAGCCACAAACGTATCCAGGCGATCCATCTGGCTCGTTCCCAAGGCCGCCTGAATATCCGTCATGCGATAGTTGAGGCCCAACTCCAACTGCTGATAATACCAAGGGCCATGGGAGGGCTCCGTCATCAGGTGGGCCTCGCGGGTAATCCCATGGGTGCGCAGTCGAATCAGCTTTTCGTAGAGTTCGGGGCGGTTCGTCATCACCATGCCGCCTTCCCCAGTGGTGATGATCTTCACTGGATGGAAGCTAAACACCGTCAGATCGCTAAAGCGACCACACCCCACAGCTTCCCCCTGGTAGGTAGCACCGATGGCGTGGGACGCATCCTCCAGAATGGCAAAGCCATAGCGCTGGGCCAACCGATGAATCGTAGCTATGTTGCAACTTTGGCCAGCAAAATGAACCGGCACCACCACCTTCGGCAACCGCTGCTCCGCCTCGGCCTGGGCCAACTTAGCGGCTAGACACTCCACACTGAGGTTATAGGTGCGGGGATCAATATCTACAAAATCGACCTGGGCACCACAGTACAGCCCCACATTGGCACTAGCCACAAAGGTATTGGGGCTCGTCCACAGCCAATCTCCTGGCCCCAAACCTAAGGCAAGACAGGCCATATGGAGAGCACTCGTGGCACTGTTCACCGCTACTCCATGGGCGGCCCCTGTGTAAGCCGCTACGGTCTGCTCAAAGCGAGCAATGGCTGGCCCTTGGGTGAGCCAGTCGGATTGCAGAACTTCCACGACCGCATCGATATCCGCTTGGGTAATCGATTGCTTGCCGTAGGGAATATAGGAAGAGGTCAAGGGAGTGATAGAGAGGTAGGAATAGGGACAATTGTAGGGGTCAGGAGACCTAACCTGTTTCCGATCTAAGTGCTAGCGAGTTTTGTCAGCTAACCCGGCTTGAGCCTTAGGACACCGGTTCCAGTTGAACGTTGAACGCCTGATCCACATGGGACTGGATGAGCTGGCGCAGTTCCGCCACCGTCAAAAAATGCTCGTTGTCTCCGGAATTGTAGCTAAAGCCGGAGGGCACCGGTGTTCCACCCATGGCCTCGCAGTAGGCTGGGAGATTGGAACCCGCTGGCAAAATAGCGTAGTGCGATCCACAGTCCACCGTCGTGTAGGCATCCGAGGTCGTGATCATTTCCTCGTGGATCTTCTCCCCAGGACGAATACCCACCACAGGCTGCTCACACTCTGGCCCGATGGCCGTGGCCACATCGGTAATCCGGTAGGACGGCAAGCGGGGCACCAAAATTTCGCCCCCCTGGGCCTGCTCTAAGGCCCACAACACCAGGTCAACCCCTTCTTCCAGGGTGATATTAAAGCGGGTCATGGCAGGATCGGTAATCGGCAACACCCCATGGTGACGCTGCTGCAAGAAGAACGGAATCACCGATCCGCGAGACCCCATCACGTTGCCGTAGCGCACCACGCTAAAGCGAAGATCCCGCTTCCCTTTCACATTGTTGGCCGCCACAAACAGCTTATCGGAACAGAGTTTTGTCGCTCCATAGAGGTTCACCGGAGCCGCCGCCTTATCCGTAGACAGCGCCACGACTCGCTTTACCCCGGCATCCATACAAGCCTGAATGACATTCTCAGCCCCCATCACATTGGTATGAATAAACTCCATGGGATTATATTCCGCCGCTGGCACCTGCTTCAGGGCCGCCGCATGAACCACCATCTCCACCTGCTCACAGGCCCGCGTCAAGCGATCTCGATCCCGCACATCCCCCAGAAAGTAGCGCAGACCGGGATGATCCCGATCTGAAAACTGCTGAGCCATCTCATACTGCTTTAGCTCATCCCGCGAATAGATCACCAATCGGTGAATATTGGGGAATCGCTGTAATACCGTTTCTACAAATTTCTTACCAAAGGAACCTGTTCCTCCAGTAATTAAAATAGAGCTTTGATTGGTTAGTTGCATCTCTTTCAATTTCCTTGTAAAAGTACTGAGGGTACAGCTTTAATTTCAGGTTCTTTCGAGCTTAAAGAATTAGATGATAGTTGGGTGCCAATTTCTAGGAGTATAATTCTTGATTCCCCATTCTCCAACTCCTTGTATAGCAGGAATTCTAAAAGGCATTTCACTTTAGCAGTCCAGCATCTTCCTCAGAAATTCTAGTGATGAAACAGGCAGTTAGAATAACAGCTTTCAAAAGTAGCTTGCCTTTCAATCGGATGAAAATGCATCGCTCAGCAATTGTTCTGGGCCGTAGGGGCAATCTTGAGGATAGTCCGCCAGACCCGTCTCTCGCTCAGCACCGATAACGGCCAAAGGATACACTGACTGAATCACCTCCGCCACAATGGGTTTTAGACTGGGGTTTTCCTGTAGCAGCTTAGCTAGTCGCAGGCGTTGTTCTTGAATGGTTAATTGCCAACTTCGGGATCTAAAATTGGGCTGATACTGCCACTTCAGTAGATGCATCATCAACACCTCTAAGCGACTAGCAAGCTGGCGTTTTTCTGAACGACCCATCGCTTCGATTTCCTCAGCGAGATTCGTCCAATCTAAACCACTCGCCTGCTGCTGCCGTAGAAGTTCGGCCTGCTGGCTAGCCCAAG